>JBHJND010000032.1:0-4719 GCA_048497655.1 Caballeronia novacaledonica | reverse complement strand
CGGACGATCTGCGCCGCCGGGATGCCGCACTCCTTCTCGGCCCACGCCGGCGTGCGGTCCTTCAGTTCGATGTTCCACCACTTCACCAGGCCGAAGGTCTCCTTCTCGACGAAGGCGGCCTCGTCGACGGTCTTGCCGGCGACGAACTGGTTGCGCCCGTCCTTGAAGTCGCCGACGAATTCCTTGCTCCACAGGCCCTCGGTCAGCAGCACGTGCGCCATCGCGCCGGCCAGCGCGCCGTCGGTGCCGGGCAGCACCGGCAGCCACTCGTGCGCCTTGGCGGCGGAATTCGACAGCCGCGGGTCGACGGCGATCACGGTGCCGCGCGCCAGGATCTCGCCGAAGCGGTGGATTGTGTTGGGCACCATGCGGTTCGACGCGAGCGGGTCGGTCCCCCAAAGCACCAGGCAGTTGACATTCGGCAGGTCGTAGTCGCGGTAGCCGAAAAAGCCCTGCGTCAGCCCCGGGCCCATCTTCTCGGCCTCGGCGCAGATCGCGCTGTGCGAGAAGTAGTTGCCGGTGCCGAAGATGCGCGGGAAGGCGCCGTAGAGCAGGTCGGTCGAGGTCGACGAATAGCGGCCGCGCATGTAGACGAGCTTGTGCATCTCGTTGGCGCGGCGCAGTTCCATCAGCTTGTCGGCCACCGTGTCGAGCGCCTCGTCCCAGGTTATCGGCACCCACTTCGGGTCGACGCCGCGTCCCTTGACCGGGTTGGTGCGCTTCAGCGGCACCTTGATCCGGTCCGGGTCGTAGACCTGCTGCGGAATCAGGTGGCCGCGCGGGCAGCAGTAGCCGTGGTTGGTCTCGGACAACGGGTTGCCGCGCACGCGCACGGCGCGGCCCTGTTCCTCGACGAATATCTGGATCGCGCACCACTGCGTGCAGCCCTGGCAGGTGCTGGCGACCCAGTCGCCCTTGGCCGGGGCGCCGCCCTTCATCTTGCGCGGCGCCATTGCCGCCGACACCGGCGGCTGGGTGGCGCAGCCGGCGGCCAGCAGCCCGCCGGTGGCGGCCGAGGCCTGGATAAAAGCCCGTCTCGTCAGCTTCATAGCCCCTCCCGGAAACACTTCGACAATCGGCAAACGGTCGAACTGTTCACGAAAGGAGGGTCGGCATGCTTGACGCGGATCAGAGACCTTTTGCGCGCCAGGGTTTACCCGAGAGGACTGCTCGGGTAGCCCGGCCTGACGTAACGGAGGAAGTTACAACCCAGCTTGGTGCTGGCCCCCGGGACCCTGTCCGCAGTCGACCTGCCCGCGCAGCGTCAAGCCGACGGCAAGCCCCAGTGCCGCCGCGGCAGAGTTCGCGTGCGACACAACGCCGCGCTCCCACGTATCGAGTGCCTCGCCGATGCGTGCCGAGGTGTGCGCCACCGTCACCGCGGCGATGCCGTAGGCGTCGAGCAGGCCGAGCGCCGCGATGCCGGCGCCTTCCCTGCCGACGCCGGCGTCGTTGAACACGTACATCCAGGCGCGCACCGCGCGCGCATAGGGGACGACGCTGGCGCCGCCGTGCGAGCCGGTGACGACCAGCTGCCCCGCATGGCCGAACCCGACCTGGGTGACCGAGTCGAGCAGCACCAGTCCCGGTGCGGCGACCGGCATGGCGGCAGCAGTGCCGGTCAGCTCTTCAGCAGCCCTTCGGCCTTCAGCGTGTCGAGCACCCTCGGCCGCGCGCCGATGCGACCGGCGTATGCGGCGAGCTTCGGCCAGCGGCCCAGGTCGAGGTCGACGAACTTGCCCCAGCCGAGCACGGTGAACAGATAGGCGTCGGCCACCGTGAAGTGCTCGCCGAGCACGAACGGCGCATCGCCGATGGCCTTGTCGAGGTAGTCGAGCCGCTTCTCGAGCCTGCCGCGCGCCGCCGCCTTCGAGGCGTCGGGCGCCGCCGGATCGAACAGCGGGCTGAAGTTCTTGTGCAATTCGGTGGCGATGAAGTTCAGGCACTCGACCAGGTGGTAGCGCTCCATCGTTCCCGGCGCCGGCACCAGGCGCTTCTCCGGCACCTGGTCGCCAATCCACAGCATGATCGCCGGCCCCTCCGTCAGCACCGCGCCGTCCTCGAACTGCAGCGTCGGCACGTAGCCCTTGGGATTGATGCGCATGAAGTCGGCGTCGCTGGCGGTCCGCTTGGTCTTCAGGCTGACCCGCTCGAGGTCGAAGCGCAGGCCGGCTTCGCGCAGGGCGATGTGCGACGCCAGCGAACTGGAGCCGGGGCTGTAGTACAGCTTCATGGGTGCCTCCTGGTCGGTGTCCGCGGTCGAGGATAGCAAGGGGTCCACGGGCGCCCGCCGGCGCGGCCGCCCGTCGCGCGCCGCCCCGGCGGCATGCAACTGCCGACGGACGACGCACACATATCCGTTAGTCCGATCACCCGAACCGCGGCGGCGGCCGCCGCCGGCCCTCTTAGACTCCCGCCCATGCAAAAAGCCGCGCTCGTGCTGCTCTCCGGAGGCCAGGACTCCGCCACCTGCCTGGCGTGGGCGCTGGCGCGCTTCGAGCGCGTCGAGACGATCGGCTTCGACTACGCGCAGCGGCGCAAGGTCGAGGTGGACGGGCGGCTGGGCTTCATCGCCGCGCTGCGCGAGCACTTTCCCCGCTGGAGCGCCAAGCTCGGCACCGACCACCGCATCGAGATGCACGCGCTGGCGCAGCTGGCCGACACCGCGCCGACGCCGGAGGCGGCCGGCCAGATGGCGGGCAAAGGGCTGCCCGCCGGTTTCGTGCCGGGCCGCAACCTGATGTTCTTCACCCACGCGGCGGCGGTGGCCTACCGGCGAGACATCCAGGTGCTGGTCGGCGGCATGTGCGAGACCGACTACTCCACCTACCCGGACGGCCGCGACGACACGCTCAAGGCGCTGCAGGTGGCGCTGTCGCTCGGCATGGACCACCCGGTGACCATCGAGACGCCGCTGATGTGGCTCGACAAGGCCGCCACCTGGCAGCTGGCGCACGAGCTCGGCGGCGACGCGCTGGTGCAGCTGATCCGCGAGGAAACCAACAGCTGCTACCTCGGCGAGCGCAGCAAGCTGTTCGAGTGGGGGCGCGGCTGCGGCCTGTGCCCGGCCTGCGGCCTGCGCGCCTCGGGCTGGGAGGCCTGGCAGGCGCGCCGGCCGGCGGCCGGCTGACGCCGCGGGCAGGCGCCCGGCGGCGCTGTCGCGTAAACCATACGGGGTACTGCATAAGGGCAGCGCGCCGTTGACCATCGGCAACTGCCCCGATGAAGATCGGCCCAGACTCGAGCGCGACTCTGCGCCGGTTCGCTGCCGGCGCCGGCAGGTCCAACACTCCAGTCAGAACGACTTCGATCGAGAGGGGAATACCATGAGAACGAGACTTACTCGGCTCGCGGCGGCCGTCGCCACCGCGTTCGTCCCGCTGCTGCTGGCCACGCCGGCGCAGGCCACCAACGGCTACTTCCAGCACGGCTACGGCGTGAAGGCCGTGGGCATGGGCGGCGCGGCCATCGCGCTGCCGCAGGACGCGATCGCGGCAGCCAGCAACCCGGCCGGCATGGCGGTGATCGGCAACCGGTTCGACCTGGGGCTGACCTGGTTCCGCCCCGACCGCGAGTCGCAGCTCGTCGGCAGCCCGCTGCCCTTCAACGGCACCACCTACGACGGCAACGGCACCAGCAACTTCTTCCTACCCGAGTTCGGCTACAACCGGATGCTCGACGCGAAAATGGCGGTCGGCCTGTCCGTCTTCGGCAACGGCGGCATGAACACCGACTACACCCAGCCGTTCCCGCTGTTCGGCTCGAGCAGCCCCGGGGTCGACCTGTCGCAGTTGTTCATCTCGCCGACGTTCGCCTACAAGATCACGCCCGAGCACGCGGTCGGCGTTTCTCTGAACCTCGCCTGGCAGCGCTTCAAGGCGCACGGCCTGGAGAACTTCACCGCGCCCTCCGGCCCGATGCAGTTCTCCGCTTACCCGTCGAACGTCACCAACAACGGCTACGACAACTCCTACGGCTACGGCTTGCGCATCGGCTACCTCGGGCAGTTCACGCCGATGTTCGCGCTCGGCCTAACCTACCAGAGCAAGACCTGGATGACCGAGTTCGACAGCTACAAGGGCCTGTTCGCGCAGCAGGGCGGCTTCGACATCCCGGCCAACTACGGCATCGGCATCGCGGTGACGCCGACGAAGGAACTGACCCTCGCCTTCGACGTCGTGCGGACCGACTACTCGGGCATCAGGTCGATCAATAACCCGCTGCTGCCGAACCTGTTCCAGGCGCAGCTGGGCACCGACGGCGGCGCCGGCTTCGGCTGGGAGGACGTCACCGCCTACAAGCTCGGCGTGCAGTACGCGATCAACCCGCAGTGGACGGTCCGCGGCGGCTACAACTACGGCAAGCAGCCGATCCCGCAAAGCGAGACGTTCTTCAACTTCCTGGCCCCGGGCGTGATCGAGTCGCACTGGACGCTGGGCGCCACCTGGACGCTGGAGAACAAGTCGGAGCTGAGCTTCTCCTTCATGTACGCGCCGTCGGTCACCGTCAACGGCGTGAGTTCGATCCCGCCGGCCTTCGGCGGCGGCAACATCAACCTGAAGATGGGCGAGATGTCGCTCGGCGTGGCCTACGGCTGGAAGTTCTGATCCCGCGGACCCTTTGCCCTTTCCCGTCGCGGTACCGCGGCGGCGGGCGGGCAGCAAAAAGGGCGGGGATTCCCCGCCCTTTTCATTGCCGCGCCGCCGGAACGCAGCGCGC
>JBHJND010000031.1:0-7902 GCA_048497655.1 Caballeronia novacaledonica | reverse complement strand
TGCCTGCGCCGGCGAATCGGCGCTCCGCCTGTTCGATGCCTTCGACGTCGAGCAGCGTCGCCAGTTGCCGGCAGGGACACGGCCGGCTCCACCGACCGCCCTAGAGGGCGGCAGAGCCGAAAGGATCGACCACGTGCTGGTGTCCGCGCACTTCGTGCCGGGATCGAGGCACGCCTTCGGCCGCGTCGTCGCGGTGGAGGTGTTCGGCGATCACCTGCTCGAGCGCAGCCGCCCGGTCGGCACCGGCGCGCAGCTTGCACGCATCTACGCCGATCACGCGGCGGTGTGCGCGACGCTTGAACTGTCTGCCTGAGCGGCGCAGGTCGCGCGGCGGGCCTTAACGGGCAGTCCTTGCCGCGAGCTGCCTTCGATCCGACGGGCGATGTTGCCGGGCGCGAAAGGAAACAAAAAGGGCGCCCGAAGGCGCCCTTTCCACTGAACGGGGTAGAACCCGATCAGAACTTGTGCGCCATGCCGACGGCGAACTGCTTGGAGTTGAACTGGTTGCCGATCAGCGTGCCGTTCGCGTCGCGCGAGGCGTAGTTGACATACAGGTTGGTGCGCGGCGAGAAGGCGTAGGTCGCGCCGATGCCGTACACGTCGTAGTCGGGTTCGAAGTTGACCACGTTGGCGCCGGTCCCGACGGTCTTGCCGTCGGCGTCCGATGACTGCCACGAGCCGAACACGCTGAACGCGCCGATGTTCCAGGTCGCGCCGAGCATGTAGGCGCTGTTGTCGTAGTTGCTGATGCCGGCCGGCAGGGCAATGAACGCGCCCGGGCCACCCGACAGCAGCGGAACGCCGCTGATGTTGGACTGGTCGGCATAGGCAGCGGCCAGCTTGAAGGGGCCGATGGTCCAGGTGCCGCCGATTTGCAGGTGCTTCTGGTCTTGGCGCTGCGGAGTGGAATCGGCGAAGTTGGCCACGTCGTACGTGATGACGGCATAGAACGGGCCGTACGACCAGTTGAGGCCGCTGGCGAACGCCGTGGTGTTCTTGCCGCTCGGGGTCTGCTCGGCACCGTCGACATTGGTCGAGTAGGCGAGGCCACCGGTGAAGCCGGCGAACTTCGGCGACACGTAGGCAATCGTGTTGTCGAGGCGCAGCGAGTTGGCCGAGTAGAAGGTCTGGCCGAGCGACGCGAGGCCAAAGCCGGTGCCGAACGGGTCGACCGCGCTGAACATGTCGAACGCGCCGGTGCCCGACGAGAACGTCGCGATGCGGCCGAGGACCACCGAACCCCAGCCGCTGCTCAGGCCGGCGTAGGCCTGGCGACCGAACAGGCGGCCGCCCTGGGCCGACGTGCCGGAGTCAGCGTTGAAGCCGCTCTCCAGCTGGAAGATCGCCTTCAGGCCACCGCCGAGGTCCTCGCTGCCGCGCAGGCCCCACCGGCTGCCGTACTGGTGGCCGGCGTTGATGGCCGAGACGCTCTCGAGCTGAAACCGCGGCGCCGTGGCCGTGCCGACGTTGGTCGGCAGGTCCTGCCACATGTAGTTCACGTCGATGATGCCGTACAGCGTGACCGACGATTGCGCCTGCGCCGTGCCGGCGACGAACGCACCGGCCACTGCCAAAGCAACCCACGTTTTCTTCATCTGTATCTCCAGTTTTGAAACGGAAACAACACCAAGGCCTTCAACAGGGCGTTGCAGGGGGCCGACCTCTTCTGGCTCGCCTTGATGCCCCAGCACTTCTTTTACGAAGCTCGGGCTGATTCTCACAGAGTTCGATGACCCGGGCAAAAGCGGACGGCAAGAAACACCGTATTCTTGGCGCCCGCTGTCGGTTCCGCGCAACACGATTCGGGAGGGTCGGCGGGCGGATTTCCCGATGATGAAAAAGGGGCGCTTGCGCGCCCCTTTTTCTGGTTCGGTGCCGGCCGAGGCCGACCCCCTGTCGGGCTCAGAACATGTGCCGCATGCCCAACTGGAAGGAGCGGCTGTCTTCGCCCGGAGCCGTGGTCCAGCCGCCGACGTAGCCCGCGCCGCCCAGGGCGGCACGCGACTGATCGGAGTTGCTGGCCAGTGCCGCGGCGCCATAGAGCCAGGTGCGCTTGGACAGGTAGTAGTAGTAGGCGAGGCCGTAAGAACTGACCGAGGCGTCGGCCGTCGCCCACGGGCTGCGCGACGTGTCTTTCCCGTAGTTGTAGGCCGCGATCAGCCGGCCAGAGCCGAGAAGCCATTCCAGGCCCAGGTGGTAAAGGTCCGCATCGGTCGGTCCGGCGACGCCGCGCAGCGCGTTGACGTCCCAGCGGTTGATGTACAGGCTGCCCAGGGTAGGCAGGACTGAGGCCAGGTTGCCGCCCGAGCTGATCACCAGGCTCTGGATGTCGGCCGGGCTCAGCACCGGGTTGTCGTTAGTCGACTTCAGGTAGTGGCCGTAGAACTTGAAATTGCCCAGCGCGACCCACGCGCCGAGGTTGTAGGTTTCCAGTCCCTTCTGGTTCTGGGTCGGGCTGGAGTAGGTCACCGTGCGGTTCTGCTGGTAGGCGCCGGCGATACCGAACCTCTCGGTCTGGTACTGCAGTTCGATGCCCCAGAAATCGTCGCCGCTCGGCACCGTGACGCGCTCGGTGCGGTTGTTGGGGCCGAGGGCCGAGCCTTCCGCGCCGCCGAAGCCGTACATCGCCCCCAGCGTGAAGCCCTTCAGTTCGGCCCGGTACTGCAGCGCATTGTTGGCGCGCAGGTTGATCGTCGCGATCTGGCCGGGGTTGCCGGCGAAGCCGTCGGCGAACGAGTTGAACTTGACGAAGGTCTCGTAGCCCGGCGTGTACTGCCGGCCGGCGATCAGCGCGCCAAACGGTGTGACCAGCCCGGCCCAGGCCTGGCGGTCGAACAGCGCATTGACGGCGTTCACCGTGGTGACATTTCGCAGCAGAAGTTCGTTCGCCGTGTTGTTGCCGGCCAGTACGGAGGGTGCCACCGTCGGTGGCAAGGGCGAGGTCAGCACGACGCCGGGGCACGACGGGACGGTGGCGGTCCCCACCTTGGTTGTCCCGCACCAGTAGATCGCGCCGTTGTTGCTCGTCTGGCCCGTGTCGAGTTCGACCCGGCTTTCGAGCGTGAACAGCGCCGCATAGCCGCCGCCGAGGTCCTCGCGGCCGCGTATGCCCCACCGTGAACCGGTCGAGATGCCGCTCGAGATCCGGTTCACCGAGACGGCGCCGTTGTCGATGTTCTCGTAGCCGATGTCGACCACGCCGTAGAGTTCGACGCCGTTGGTCGTCATCTGGGCGAAAGCCGCCGGGAACGCGACCGACAGTGCGAGCGCGAGCAAGCTCTTGCGCATCTTGTGCCTCCTCTCCTTCTTAGGTGCGATACTCAAATTTCGGACGAGGATAGCCCTGCCCTCGGCGCAATTGCACTTCCGGCAATCAGGCTTGACCGGGCTCAGCGTTGACTGTGGCACCGGCGCAACAGACGATCCGGAAGCGAGATATCGATGCCCCGACACCTTGACTTGCTTGATCAGCTATTGGCGACAGCCGATCGGGCGCTGCGGACCGTGGCTTCGACGCCGGCAGCGACTCGCCCGTACCCGGCATCGGCGCACGGCGCCGATGCAACTGACCTGACCCTGCAGCAGCGCGCGGAGGCGGCGGCGCTGATGCGGGTCGACCACGTAGGGGAGGTCTGCGCGCAGGCGCTGTACGAGGCGCAGGCGCTCGGTACGCCGGATCCGCGTCTGCGCGAGGCGTTCGCCGAAGCCGCGCGCGAGGAGACCGATCACCTTGCCTGGACCGGGCGGCGGATCGCCGAACTGGGCGGCCGCACCAGCCCGCTCAATCCGCTGTGGTATTGCGGCGCTTTCGCCATCGGCCTGCTCGCGGCGCGCATGGGCGACCGCGTGAGCCTCGGTTTCATGGCGGAGACCGAGAAGCAGGTCGAACGGCACCTGCAGGGCCACCTCGACCGCCTGCCGCCTTCCGACGAAGCCTCACGCGCGGTGGTCGAGCAGATGCGTATCGACGAGGCGCGGCATGGGCAGGCGGCGACGGCGCTTGGCGGCGTCGAACTGCCGCTGCCGGCCCGGCTGGCGATGCGCCTCGCCGCCAAGGTGATGACGACAACGGCGCACTACGTCTGACACACGGGCGGGCGCCGCGCCCGCTCAGGGCTCTTCGATCACCTCGACGCGGGTGACGATCTCCGCCGTCCTGCCGAGCATGGCCGTGGCCGAGCAGTATTTGTCGTGCGACAAGCGGACGGCCCGCTCGACCACCTCGCGCGGCAGGCCCTTGCCGCGAACGACGAAACTCAGCGCAATGCGGGTGAAGACCTTCGGGTCGGTGGCGGCCCGCTCGGCCTCCAGCCTGACCTCGCAGCCGCTGACGTCGTGCCGGCCGCGCTTCAGGATCAGCACCACGTCGTAGGCGGTGCAGCCGCCGGCGCCGGCGAGCACCATTTCCATCGGCCGCGGCGCCAGGTTGCGGCCGCCGCCGTCGGCGGCGCCGTCCATCGCGACCAGGTGGCCGCTGCCCGTTTCGGCGAGGAAGGCCATGCCGTCCGGCCCGGCCCAGCGTACGGTGGCTTGCATTGCGGTCTTCACTCCGAAAGAAGCGCCCGGTCGGGGGATGGACTTCCCGCGGCAGCAGGTCAACTTGCGAACGACCGGCGCGACGAAATACAATACTCGGCTTTCCGCGGTTGGCAGCTGCTGTCTTGCCGGCGAGCGCTTTCGCGAGCGGCCCGATCGGGCGGCGAACTGGCCGCCGCTCCGCGGTCACCGCTGCAGTCGCCGGAACTGCGCTGCAGGGCGTCCACTTGGGTGAGACGCGCGGACCCCGTCCACTGGAACCGATGACATGAAGACCTTTTCCGCCAAGCCGCAGGACGTGCGCCACGACTGGTACGTCGTCGATGCAAACGACAAGGTGCTCGGCCGCCTCGCCGCCGGGATCGCCCTGCGCCTGCGCGGCAAGCACAAGCCGGAGTACACGCCGCACGTCGACACCGGCGATTTCATCGTCGTGGTCAACGCCGGCAAGCTGAAAGTGACCGGCGCCAAGGGCAGCGACAAGATGTACTACCGTCACTCGACCTATCCGGGCGGCGTCAGCGAGACGTCGTTCGACAAGATGCAGGGCCGTTTCCCGGGCCGGGCGCTGCAGATCGCGGTCAAGGGCATGCTGCCCAAGGGCCCGCTCGGCTACGCGATGATCAAGAAACTGAAGATCTACGCCGGCGGCGAGCATCCACATTCAGCCCAGCAACCCAAGCCGCTCGAGATCTGAGGTCACCATGATTGGCAGCTACAACTACGGCACCGGCCGCCGCAAGAGTTCGGTCGCCCGGGTCTTCATCAAGCGCGGCACCGGCAAGATCGTCGTCAACGGCCGCCCGATCGACGAGTATTTCAACCGCGAGACGGGCCGCATGATCGTGCGCCAGCCGCTCGAACTGACCAACCACGCGACGACGTTCGACATCCAGGTCAACGTCGACGGCGGCGGCGAGTCCGACCAGGCCGGGGCGGTCCGCCACGGCATCGCGCGTGCGCTGGTCGACTACGACGCGACCCTGAAGCCGGCGCTGTCCAAGGGCGGGCTGATTACGCGCGATGCGCGCGAGGTCGAGCGCAAGAAGGTCGGCCTGCGCAAGGCGCGCCGACGCAAGCAGTTCTCGAAGCGCTGACCACCGGCGGTTCTGCCCGGAGTGGGCTTCGACGCGCGGCACCTGCGGGTGCCGCGCGCGTCTGTGCCCCATATACTCGGCCGTTGCCGGTCGAGACGGCTCCCCGAAGGGGTGGCCCGGCGCAGCACCACGGGTAGCGGCACGCGACAGAGATGAAGTGGAAGCTCCTGCTGCGCAGGCTGTCAATCAGTTCTCCTGAGGTCTCGGTGCGCTCGCGCCTGCCGGTTTCGGTCCGGCGGCTGCTGGTGTTCCTGGTCCTCGCGCTGGCGGCGGCCGCCGGTGTGGGCATCTACGAATACGGGCGCGGATTCGGCGGTCCGGATCGCCGTGAACTGTCGACGCAGATCGAGCGGCTTGAGCTGAAGCTGCGCGAGGCCGAGGCGGAACGCAGCCGCCTGACGGCTACCGTCACCGCGCTCGAGGCACAGATGAAGGTGGAGCGGGCGGCGCAGGAGCAACTGGTCAAGCAGGCCGCCGAACTGGAGACCGAAGCCGGCCGGTTGCGCGAGGACCTCGCTTTCTTCGAGAGCCTGCTGCCGACCAAGGTAAACGCCACCGGCATCCAGATCCGCAGCTTCCGCCTGCAGCCCGACGGCGCGCCGGAGGCGATGCGCTACCGGCTGCTGGTGCAGCAGGCCGGCAAGCCCGAGCGCGACTTCATCGGCGCCGTGCAGATGCAGGTCAACTTCGTCCGCGACGGGCGCAGCCAGTCGCTGCAGGTGCCCGATCCGGCCGTACCGGGATCGCGGCGCCCGCTGGAACTGAGTTTCCGGCACTATCAGCGCGTCGAGGGAAGCATCACGCTGCCGGAAGGCGCCACGGCCAAGTCGGTGGTCGTCCGCATAGTCGCCGCCGGGCAGACCCTCGCGCAGCAGACATTCCAACTATGACGGCACACAGGGAGACGTCCGATGTTTGGCAAGAAGAGCAACGGCGACAAGCACATCGCCAGCCTGATCGGTGCAGGATCGACGCTGGTCGGTGACCTGGCGTTTGCCGGCGGGCTGCGCATCGACGGAACGGTGCAGGGCTCCGTGCACTGCGTCGGCGGCGAGGGCTCGGGCATGCTGGTGATCAGCGAGAAGGGAGTCGTCGAGGGAGAGATCCGGGCAGCCCACCTGGTCGTCGCCGGCCGGATCGCCGGGCCGGTCTACACGACCGAGGTCGTCGAGTTGCAGCCGACCGCCAGGGTCGCCGGTGACATCCGCTATCGGGCGCTGGAGATTCACCATGGTGCCGTCGTGGAGGGCAAGCTGGTGCACGAGTCGGCCGCGCAGGACAGCATGAAGGGCAACCTGAAGCTCGCCGTCGGCGCAACCGGCACCGCCAAGACCCAGTCGGCCGGAGGGTAAGGGGGCTTGTAGACCGGGCCCGCCGCCTATAATTTGCATTTAGTGCCGTATCTCCCGGAGTGCCGTCCATGAACGCCGCCGTCGAAATGCCCGCCCCGTTGCACTTCTCCGATTCCGCCGCCAGCAAGGTCCGGCAACTGATCGACGAGGAGGGCAACCCCGAACTGAAGCTGCGCGTGTTCGTCCAGGGCGGCGGCTGCTCGGGTTTCCAGTACGGCTTCACCTTCGACGAGGTCGTCAACGAGGACGACACGACGATGGAGAAGAACGGCGTCATGCTGCTGATCGACGCCATGAGCCTGCAGTACCTCATGGGCGCTGAAATCGACTACAAGGAAGACCTGCAGGGCGCGCAGTTCGTGATCAAGAACCCGAATGCGACCACGACCTGCGGCTGCGGATCGTCGTTCTCCGTCTGACGCGGCAGTCGTTCACCGATGACGGGGCGCCGAGGGCGCCCCGTTTCGTTCTAGCGTGGATAAAGCGCGCCGAGCGGCCGCGGGCCGCTGGCGCCAGTGACGGCGGGCAGGTTGGCGCGCCGGTGCTCGACGAACTCCCGCGCCAGCCAGGCGAATGCCAGCGCCTCGACCTGGTCGGGTGCGACCCCGAGCGCGTCGGAGGCGACCACGCGGCGCGGTGCGCAGGCCTCGGCCAGCATTCGCATCAGCGTGCCGTTGAAGGCGCCACCGCCGCAGACGACGACCTCCGCGGCCTCGGCGAAGTAGCGGCCGATGGCTTCGCCGATCACGGTGGCGGTCAGTCGGGTGAGCGTTGCCTGCACGTCGCCCGGATCGACGGCGAGCCCGGCCAGCTTCCTGTCCAGCCACTCGCGGTTGAAGCGATCGCGGCCGGTGCTCTTCGGCGGCGCGAGCGCGAAGAACGGTTCGTCGAGCAGCGCCGCCAGCAGCGGCGAGTGC
>JBHJND010000030.1:0-4326 GCA_048497655.1 Caballeronia novacaledonica | reverse complement strand
CCTCGATGGACTACGAGTTCAAGGAGTATCGAGCGGCCGACGTGGTCAAGGTCGACATGCTGATCAACGGCGACCGGGTCGACGCCCTGAGCGTGATCGTGCACCGGGCCAATGCGACCCACCGCGGGCGCGAGGTGGCGGCGAAGATGCGCAAGCTGATTCCGCGCCAGATGTACGACGTCGCCATCCAGGCATCGATCGGCGCCAGCATCATCGCGCGGGAAGACGTCAAGGCGCTGCGCAAGAACGTGCTGGCCAAGTGCTACGGCGGCGACATCACGCGCAAGAAGAAGCTGCTGGAGAAGCAGAAGGCCGGCAAGAAGCGGATGAAGCAGGTCGGCACGGTGGAGATTCCGCAGGAGGCGTTCCTCGCCATCCTGCAGGTCGAGGACAAGTGACGCTCAGATGAATTTCGCGCTGATCCTGTTCGTCCTGCTCGTCATCAGCTTCGTCATGTGGCTGCTCGACGTGCTGTGGCTCAAGAAGGGGCGCCTGGCGGCGGCGAAGTCGGCGCTGTCCGAGTTCGACGCGCGCAACGCCGGCCGCGTCGGCGTCGGCGCGCAGGCCCTGGCAGCCGAGCGGGCGGCCCTGGCCGGCCGGCTGACGCAGCGGCCGTGGTACCTGGAGTACACGGCGAGCTTCTTCCCGGTCATCCTGATCGTGTTCGTGCTGCGCTCGTTCCTGTTCGAGCCGTTCCGCATCCCGTCGGGCTCGATGATCCCGACCCTGCAGATCGGCGACCTCATTCTGGTGAACAAGTACCAGTACGGAATCCGGCTGCCGGTGATCAACAGGAAGATCATCGACCTGGGCTCGCCGCAGCGCGGCGACGTGATGGTGTTCCGCTTCCCGCACAATACGACGCAGGACTACATCAAGCGGGTGGTCGGCCTGCCCGGCGACCGCGTCGAGTACGCCGACCGGCGCCTGTCGATCAACGGCCAGCCGGTCCCGGAGCAGCCGCTGCCGAGGTACTTCGAGGAGGACCGGGTGCAGTACTACGCACAGTTCGCCGAGAAGCTGGGCAACGTGGAGCACCGCGTAATCCTCAGCGAAGGGCCGGGCGTGCCGCCGATGCGCGCCTTCGCGCACACCCATCCGCAGGCCTGCCAATACACGGCGGCCGGCGTCGCCTGCACCGTGCCGGAGGGGCACTACTTCGTGATGGGCGACAACCGCGACAATAGCGAGGACAGCCGATTCTGGGGATTCGTGCCCGATGAGAACATCGTCGGCCGCGCGTTCTTCATCTGGATGAACTTTGGCAACATCGGGCGCATCGGTGGCTTCAACTGAGTCTTGGCCGGCCGGTCGCCGGCCGCGAGGAGGAGCAATGCACGGGAAATTCGGCAGCAGCAGGCGCCAGGCGGGCCTGGGCATCATCTCGCTGATCTTCGTCGGCCTGATCATCGTCGCGCTGCTGATCATCGGCGCCAAGCTGGTACCGGCGATCACCGAGTACCTGGCGATCGAGAAGGCAGTCAAGCAGATCCGGCTCGATGCGAGCACCGTGCCGGAACTGCGCAAGGCCTTCGACCGCTACGCGCAGATCGACGACATAAAGTCGATCACCGGCAAGGACCTCGACATCACCAAGGAGTTGGACAAGGTCGTCATCTCCTACGCCTACTCGTACCAGATCCCGATCGCCGACAACGTGCGGCTGGTGATCGATTTCTCGGGCGCGACCAGCGGCCGCCCGAAGGCGCAGTAGGAGCAGGCGGGGGCGACGGCGCGTGACGGAACTCGGCAAACTCGAGGAGCGGCTGGGCTACCGGTTCGTCAATCACGAACTGCTGGCGCAGGCCGTCACGCACCGCAGCCACGGCGCGGTGCACAACGAGCGGCTCGAGTTCCTCGGCGACGCGGTGCTGAACTGCACCATCGCGCAGCTGCTGTTCCAGAAGTTCGCCCGCCTGGACGAGGGCGACCTGTCGCGGCTGCGCGCCAACCTGGTCAAGCAGCAGTCGCTGGCCGAGATTGCCGAGCGGCTCGAACTGTCCCAGTTCCTGCGGCTCGGCGAGGGCGAGCGCAAGAGCGGCGGCTTCCGCCGGCCGTCGATCCTCGCCGACACCCTGGAGGCCACTGTCGGTGCGGTGTTCGTCGACCGCGGCTTCGAGGCGGCGCGCGAGGTGATCGCCCGCCTGTTCGAACCGGTGCTCAAGTCGGTCGACCCGAAGACGCTCGGCAAGGACAGCAAGACGCTGCTGCAGGAGTTCCTGCAGGGCAAGCGCCTGCCGCTGCCGCTGTACTCGGTGGTCGAGACGCGCGGTGCCGCGCACAACCAGGAGTTCGAGGTCGAGTGCTCGGTGCCCAAGCTCGAGATAAGCGTGCGCGGCAGCGGCCGCAGCCGGCGTGCAGCCGAGCAGTCGGCGGCGAAGCTGGCGCTCGAGACCGCGCAGGCAGCCCGGCGGACACGACGCAAGGCGGCAGCCGTGCCGGCTGCGCCGGCACCGGCCGAGGCCGCCGCCGGCGACGGTCGGGACGCCACCGCGGCGCCTGTGGCGCCCGCTGAAGCGCCGCTTGCCGACGGCATCGCGCCGGCCGAAGCGGCGGAAGCCTCGTCTTCGCCGCCGCGCTGAGCATGAGAGACGGCCCAGACGACGGTGCGACGGGCGCGCGCACCGGCTTCGTGGCGATCATCGGCCGGCCGAATGTCGGCAAGTCGACCCTGCTCAACGCGCTGGTCGGCGAGCACGTGTCGATCACCTCGCGCAAGCCGCAGACGACGCGGGTGCGCGTGCTCGGCGTGCTGACACGCGGCACGCCGCCGGCGACGACGCAGAGCATCTTCATCGACACCCCGGGTTTCCAGCGCCGGCACCGCTCGATGCTGACCCGGCGGATGAACGAGGCGGTCGGCGCGGCGCTGGCCGAGGCCGACGTGATCGTGCTGGTGACCGACGCGCGCGGCATCACCGGCGAGGACCAGCCGCTGCTCGACCTGCTGCCGGCGGATCGCGGCAACGTGATCCTGGCGCTGAACAAGACTGATCTGCTGGCCGACCGCGACCAGCTGCTGCCGCGCATCGCCGAGTCCGCGGCGCGCTACCCCTTCGCTGCCGTGGTGCCAGTGAGCGCCGAGAAGCGCCGGCAGCTCGACGATCTGCTCGGCGAGATCGAGCGCCGGCTGCCGGAGGGCGAGCCGCTGTTCGAGGCAGACCAGTTCACCGACCGCAGCGTGCGTTTCATTGCCGCCGAGTCGATCCGCGAAAAGGCCTTCCGCCTGCTCGGCGACGAGTTGCCCTACGGCATCGCGGTGACGATCGAGCGCTGGCAGGAAGACGAAACGCGCGCTGAGATCATCGCCACCCTGCTGGTCGAACGCGAGGGGCACAAGGGGATCGTGATCGGCGCCGGCGGCGCCAAGCTGCGCGAGATCGGGCGGCTGGCGCGCCTCGACATCGAGAAGCTCCTCGGCAAGGCCGTGCACCTGCAGACCCACGTGCGCGTCCGCCGCGGCTGGAGCGAGGATGCCAGGGCCCTGAAGAGCCTCGGCTATGAGTGAGGCCGGGCGCGTGCCGGCCGCCGGCGCGGGGCGGCGCGGCTCGGATGCGCGGGTCGACCACCAGCCCGCTTTCGTGCTGCACAGCTATCCCTGGCGCGAGACCAGCCTGATCGTCGAGGCGCTGACGCGCGACCACGGCCGCGTCGGGCTGGTGGCACGCGGCGCCAAGCGGGGGACGTCGCAGCTGCGCGGGCTGCTGTCGCCGTTCTCGGCGCTGTCGCTGGCCTGGAGCGGGCGCGGCGAGGTGAAGACACTGATCCGCGCCGAGTGGACCGGCGGGCTGGTGCCGTTGCGCGGCGACGCGCTGCTGGCGGGCTTCTACCTGAACGAGCTGATCGTGCGGCTGCTGGCGCGCGGCGACGCGCATCCCGCGCTGTTCGGCGCCTACGCGCGCGCTCTGCGTGCGCTGGCCGGCGACGAGGCGAGGCTGGACCTGGCACTGCGCGAGTTCGAGTTCGAACTGCTGCGCGAGATTGGCTACCTGCCGGCGCTTGATGTCTGCGCCGACGGCCGGGCCGTCGCTCCGCAGGCGCGCTACCGCGTCGACCCGCAGCGCGGCCTGGTCGCTGCCGGGCGCGAAGCAGAAGCGGTCAGCGTTTCCGGGGCGACGGCGCTGGCGATGGCGGCGGGAGACTTCGCGCAGCCAGGCGTGGCGGCCGAGGCGCGCGCGATGCTGAGGTTGATCATTCGCTACCATCTCGACGGCCGGCCGCTGAACACGCGGCGGATCCTGCAGGACCTGAGGGAACTCTGAGCGCCGTGACTGCGCTGTCGGTCAACCTGAACAAGATCGCGCTGGTGCGCAACACGCGCAGGCT
>JBHJND010000029.1:0-3336 GCA_048497655.1 Caballeronia novacaledonica | reverse complement strand
CAGGTGCTGTTCCTCGAGAGCGACGAGGTCTGCGAGACGTCGTACCGCGACAAGGGCGGCAAGTACCAGGGGCAGACCGGGGTCACGCTGCCCAAGGCGTGACCCCGCCGGCCGCAGCGCGCTTGCTGCGGCCGGCGCTTTGCCGGAGAACCGCCGCCGGGCGCAGGTCGCGCCGCATGGCGTCGTCCGCCGGTGCGGCTCGCATCAGCCGAGCTCGATCGGCACGAAGATCTGCTGCTCGTCGCGCATGACCAGCAGTGCCACGTGCCTGGGCTTCTTGTCGAGCGCGCTGCGGATCTGCTCGGCATCGTCGATCGGCTTGCCGTTGAGCGACAGCACGACGTCGCCGGGCTGGATGCCGGCGCGTGCCGCCGGGCCGTCGACGCCTTCGACCAGCAGGCCGTGATCGACCTTCGCCTGGCGCCTCTCGGCGGCCGTCAGCGGGCGCACCGCTAGGCCGAGCCTGCCCGGCTTGTCCTGCGCCGCGGCGCGCTCGGCCACGGGCGGCTCGGCGGCGCCGAGCTTCACCTCGACCTCGCGGCTGGCCTTGTCGCGCCAGACCGTCAGCTGGATCTTCCGGCCCGGCGCGGCCATGCCGACGCGCGTCGACACGTCGGCTCCGGTGCGCACCGGCTGGCCGTCGATGCGCGTGATCACGTCGCCGGCCTTAAGGTCGACCTCTGCCGCCGCGGAACCCGGCATCACGCTCGACACGAGGGCGCCGTCGGCCGAGGCCAGGCCGAACGACTCGGCGAGCGACTGGTTGAGGTTCTGCAGCATCACGCCGAGGCGCGCGTGCTCGACCTTGCCGTGGCTGACGATCTGGTCCTTGACGTGCAGCGCCACGCCGATCGGGATGGCGAACGCCAGCCCCTGGAAGCCGCCGCTCTGCGAGTAGATCTGCGCGTTGATGCCGATCACGCGCCCGCCGGCGTCGAACAGCGGGCCGCCCGAGTTGCCGGGGTTCACCGCCGCGTCGGTCTGGATGAACGGCACGTACGAGTCGCCGGGCAGCGAGCGCCCCTTGGCGCTGACGATGCCCTGGGTGGCGGTCTGCTCGAAGCCGAACGGCGAGCCGATGGCGAGCACCTGGTCGCCGACCTGCACGTCGCCGTCGCTGCCCAGCGCGACCACCGGCAGGGCCGTGGCATCGACCTTCAGCACCGCGATGTCGGTCGGCGCGTCGGAGCCGAGCACCTTGGCGCGGAACTCGCGGCGGTCGGACAGCTTGACCGTCACCTCCTTGGCGTCGCGCACGACGTGCGCGTTGGTCAGGATCAGGCCGTCGGAACTGATGATGAAGCCCGAGCCCTGGCCACGGAACGGCATGTTTCCCTGCGGCGCGGGGCGCATGCCGGGCAGGCCGCGGAAGAACTGGAAGAACGGGTCGCCGGAGAGGTCAGGCCCCTGCGGCCCTTCGACCTTGTGCGCGCCCTGCACGGTGATGCCGACCACCGCCGGGCCGTAGGCCTGCACGATCTCACGGTAGTTGGGAAGCGCCCCGGGCGGGATCGCTGCGGGCGCTGCGGCTGCCGTCGCCGCCGTCTCGGTCGCGATGGTGGCGGTGGGCGCGGTCGCGGCGGGCCGCTGGAAGATCTCCTTGACGCTCAGTGCGCCGGCACTGCCGACGGCGAGCAGGCCGGCGGCGGCCAGCGCGGCGGAGAGAGGCTTCAGTTCCATGGGGTTCCTTTGTCGTTGCTCGGTCCGGCGAAGGGATTCGCCTGGCCGCCACTTTAGGAACGCCGGGTGAACCTCCGGTTAGCCGCCGGTTAGGCGCAGGTTAGGCGCCGCGCCGGCCGGCGGCAGGCGCACTTCTGCCCGCAGGCCGCCGAGCGGCGAGGCGCCGAGGGCGACCTGCGCGCCGTGCCGCTGCGCGATGGCGCGCACGATCGCCAGGCCCAGGCCGCTGCCGGTCGACTCGCCGCCGTCGCGGCGATAGAAGCGGTCGAACACGCGCGCGCGCTCCTGCGCCGGGATGCCAGGCCCGGAGTCGTCGACGCACACGATCGCCTGCGCGTCCTCGCCGCTCACCTGCACGATGACCCGGCCGCCCCGGCCGGCGTAGCGCACCGCGTTGTCGACCAGGTTGCGCACGAGGATGCGCAACGCCGCTGCATCCGCGCGCACCGTCTGCGGCTGCGGCGCGTCGAGTTCGAGCTCGACCGCGTTGGCGGCGGCCAGTGGGACGGTGTCGGCGGTCGCCTGCCGCGCCACCTCGGCGAGGTCGGCGTCGGCAAACGCCGCTTCGGCGCCACCGGGCTCGGCGCGTGCGAGCACGAGCAGTTGCTCGATGAGGTGATGCATCCGCTCGGTGCCGGCGGCCAACTCGGCCAGCGCCCGGGTGCGGGCGGCGTCGTCCGGTGCGCGCCGCGCCAGGTCGAGTTGCAGCTTCAGCGCGGTCAGCGGCGAGCGCAGCTCGTGCGCTGCGTCGGCGACGAAGGAGCGCTGGGCGTCGAACGAGGTGCCGAGCCGCGCCAGCAGCGCATTGAGCGCCGCGCCAAGCGGCGCCAGCTCGGACGGCAGTCCGCCGAGCGGCAGCGGCGCCAGCGAATCGGCGTCGCGCGCGCGCACCGCGGCGACCAGTTTGCGCAGCGGCGCCAGCGACACGCCGACCAGCCACCAGACGGCGAGCGCCACCAGCGGCGCGGCGATCGCCAGCGGCGCGACGCTGCGCCAGGCCGCCGCGGCGGCGAGCTGGTGCCGGACCGAAAGCGGCTGCGCGACCTGGATCACGCGGCCGCGCGAGGTGGTGCTGAAGACTCGCCAGCGCCGCCCGTCGATGTCGACGTCGGCGAAGCCGAGCACGGCGGTCCGCGGCAGGCCCGGCCGCCGGTGCGACGAGTAGGTGATCGCGCCGTCGCCGGTCCATACCTGCACGACGTAGTCGAATGCCGGGTCCTCGAGCGCCGCCCGCTCCTCCTCGGCGATTGCTCCCTGGTCGCGCAGCGACAGGGCCATCTGGCGCAGCTGGTAGTCGAATATCCGGTCGGTCTCGGCGAGCACGCTGCGGTAGCTGACCGTCGCCACGGCGGCGGCGGCCGCCGCCGCCAGCGTCAGCAGGAAGACCAGCAGCCGGCCGCGCAGCGAGCTCACGCGGCTGCCCTTGGCGCGCCGACGTAGTAGCCGACGCCGCGCACCGTGTGGATGAAGCCCTCGCCGAGCTTGCGGCGCAGCTGGTGGACATAGACGGAGATCGCGTTGCTCTCCAGCTCCTCGCCCCAGCCGTACAGGCGATCCTCGAGCTGCGCGCGCGACAGGATCGCGCCGGGCCGCTCCATCAGCGCCTGCAGCAGCGCGAACTCGCGCGCCGACAGCAGCACCGGCTTGCCGCCGCGG
>JBHJND010000028.1:0-3471 GCA_048497655.1 Caballeronia novacaledonica | reverse complement strand
CGAAGCCGAGCAGCACCGCGAACAGCACGATGACGGTGATCACCGCCGACTCGACCGCGTGGCCGAGGACCGCCGACAGCGCGGTGGCCACCAGCAGGATGATGATCAGCACATTCCTGAACTGCGCCGCCAGCAGCGCCCACGGCGAGATCCGCTGCGCGGCCTGCAGTTCGTTGGGGCCGTATTCGGCCAGCCGCTGCTGCGCCTGTTCGGAGCTCAGCCCCTTCGGCGAGGAGCGCAGCAGTTCGCCGGCCTGCGCCACCTGCAGGGTGTGCCAGGCAGGCGCGGCGCCCGCCGCGGCGGGCGTGGCTGGGCGGTTCGTGGCTGCGGCAACCATGGACGGTCGCGAGGATGGCGCGGCAGCCGGTCCAGCGGCGCCGCCGTCAGCGGCCGAGGAACTTCTCGACCAGCCGCACCCAGTAGGTGGCGCCGATCGGGATCAGCTCGTCGTTGAAGTCGAAGCTGGCGTTGTGCAGCATGCACGGCCCTTCGCCGTGGCCCGACAGCCGGTGCGAGCCGTCGCCGTTGCCGATCTGCACGTAGGCGCCGGGCCGCACCTGCAGCATGTAGGAGAAGTCTTCCGATCCCATGGTCGGCTCGCAGGGCGCGAACACGTTCTCGGCGCCGACCATCTCGGCCGCCACCTCGGCGGCGAACGCCGCCTGCGCCGGGTCGTTGACGGTCGCCGGGTAGTAGCGCTCGAAGCTCACGTGCGCGCTGGCGCCGTGCGCCTCGGCGGTCAGCTGCGCTATGCGCCTCATGCGCTCCTCGATCAGGTCGGTGACCGCCGGATCGAAGGTGCGCACGCCGCCGCTGATGAAGGCGGTGTCAGGCACCACGTTGATCGCGTCGCCGGCCCTGATGATGGTGATCGACAGCACCGCAGAGTCGATCGGCTTCTTGTTGCGGGTGACGATGCCCTGCAGCCCCTGCACGATCTGCACCGCGACGAACACCGGGTCGACGCCGAGGTGCGGCATCGCCGCGTGCGCGCCCTTGCCGGTGACGGTGATCTCGAAGCGGTTGCCGGAGGCCATCATCGGCCCCGGCGTGGTGGCGAACTGGCCGACCCTGATGCTCGGCCAGTTGTGCATGCCGAACACCGCGTCGCAGGGGAACCGGTCGAACAGGCCGTCGTCGATCATCTTCTGCGCGCCGGCGCCGCCTTCCTCGGCCGGCTGGAAGATGAAGTTCACCGTGCCGTCGAACGGCCGCGCCTCGGCGAGGTACTTCGCCGCCGCCAGCAGCATGGCGACGTGGCCGTCGTGGCCGCAGGCGTGCATCCGGCCGCTGTGCGTCGAGGCGTGCGCGAAGCCGTTGGCCTCGGCGATCGGCAGCGCGTCCATGTCGGCGCGCAGGCCGATCGAGCGCCGGCCGGCGCCGTTGCGCAGCACGCCGACCACGCCGGTGCCGCCCAGGCCGCGGTGCACCTCGATGCCCCAGTCCTTCAGCAGGCCGGCCACCCTGTCGCTGGTGCGGTGCTCCTCGTAGGCGAGCTCGGGATGGGCGTGGATGTCGCGGCGGATCGCCTGGATCTCGGCGCGGAACTGGACGATGCGGTCGATGAGGTTCATGGCGGATGGACTGGCTGAAGCGGGGGCCGGGCCGGCAGACTCATGCAGGCCCACGTATCGGGCACTATGGTAACGACCTCGCGCCGCCGGGCCGTGAGGTGCTTTCCTGGCGGGCGACAGTGACAGGCTTCTTGGCGAGGGTTGCGTTGATCAGGCAGGCATCGACACCGTGAACGATCGGAGCATCCTGCGCAAGGCGCACCGTGGCGACATCGCCGCCATCCAGCGCGTGCGCGCGGCGGTGCGCGAGAACCGGCTGGTGTCGCGCCGCATCAGCGACGAAGAAGTGCAGCGACACCTCGAAGTGCTCGGCCGCGGCTGGGTGATCGAGGTTGACGGGGCGGTGGTGGCGTTCGCCATCGGCGACGCGACCATCGGCAACATCTGGGCGTTGTTCGTCGACCCGGCGCACGAGCGCCGGGGTTACGGTCGCCGGCTGCACGACGCGATGGTCGAGTGGCTGTGGTCGCAGGGGTTGCAGCGCCTGTGGCTCGCCACCGAAGCGGGCACGCGCGCCGAACGTTTCTATCGCGCGGCCGGCTGGCGCCATGCCGGGCTGACGCCGCACGGCGAACAGGCCTTCGTGCTCGACCGGCCGCCGGACGACACGGCGGGTAGTCAGGCCGGATAGGTGCCGGGCACGAGGATGCTGCGGTCGACGTCCTCGATGCGCGTTCGGCCGCAAAAAGCCATCGTCAGGTCGAGCTCCTTGTGGATGATCTCCAGCGCCTTGGTGACGCCGGCCTCGCCCATCGCGCCCAGGCCGTAGAGGAAGGCGCGGCCGATGTAGGTGCCGCGCGCGCCCAGCGCCCATGCCTTGAGCACGTCCTGGCCTGAGCGGATGCCGCCGTCCATGTGCACCTCGATCCGCGAGCCGACCTCGGCGGCGATCGCCGGCAGCGCCTCGATGCTGGAGACGGCGCCGTCGAGCTGGCGGCCGCCGTGGTTGCTGACGACGAGCGCGTCGGCGCCCGAGTCCACCGCCAGCCGCGCGTCCTCGACGTCCTGGATGCCCTTGAGGATCAGTTTGCCGCCCCAGCGCTTCTTGATCCACTCCACATCGTCCCAGTTCAGCCGCGGATCGAACTGCTGCGCCGTCCACGCCGACAGATTGGCCATGTCGGTCACGCCCTTGACGTGGCCGACGATGTTGCCGAACTGGCGTCGCTTTGTCCCGAGCATGCCGAGGCACCAGCGCGGCTTGGTCATCATGTTCAGGATGTTGCCGATGGTGAGCTTCGGCGGCGCCGACAGGCCGTTCTTCAGGTCCTTGTGCCGCTGGCCGAGGATCTGCAGGTCCAGCGTCAGCACGAGCGCGTCGCAGCCAGCCGCCCTGGCGCGGTCGATCAGCCGCTCGATGAAGTCGCGGTCCCGCATCACGTACAGCTGGAACCAGAACGGGTGCCGGGTCGCCGCGGCGACGTCCTCGATCGAGCAGATGCTCATCGTCGACAGCGTGAAGCGGATGCCGAACCGCTGCGCCGCGCGCGCGGCGAGGATTTCGCCGTCGGCGTGCTGCATGCCGGTGAGCCCGGTCGGCGCGATCGCCACCGGCATCTTGACGTCGATGCCGACCATCCTGGTCGCCGTGCTGCGGTTGTCGATGTTCACCGCGACGCGCTGGCGCAGCTTGATCCGGCCGAAATCGGACTCGTTGGCGCGGTAGGTGCTCTCGGTCCACGAGCCCGAGTCGGCGTAGTCGTAGAACATCCGCGGCACACGGCGTTTCGCAAGCCCGCGCAGGTCCTCGATGCAGGTTATTAAGGTCATCGGCCAGTCTCCCTTCGGGCGCCGATGGTAACGGGCAGTGCCGCCGCGACCTTCCTACAATGGCCGCCTTTGCCGCCCACCGGAGTCCTGCCGTGTCCGCGCTCGCCGAACCCGCCACCGCCGCGCC
>JBHJND010000027.1:0-4908 GCA_048497655.1 Caballeronia novacaledonica | reverse complement strand
GCACGCCGCTGGCCGCAGGTGTTTGCGCTCGGCGGCGGGCAAGGCAGCAGCCGGACCCGCTACGGGCCGGCGCTGGTGGACGATGACACGCCGACGCCGGTGCATGCGCGCCTCTCGCGCCGCCACCTGCCCAGGGCGCTCGGGGTCGGGCTCGGGCTGTGGCTAGTGGCGATGGCGGTACTGGTCAGCATCAACGGCCTGCAGGGCACGCTCACGCAGATGGGCTGGTTCTTCACCAAGGCCGCCTTGCTCACCTTCGGCGGTGCTTACGCGGTACTGCCGTACGTGTACCAGGGTGCGGTCGAGACCCATCGGTGGCTGAGCGGACCGCAGATGATCGATGGCCTGGCCCTGGGCGAGACGACACCCGGCCCGCTGATCATGGTGGTGGCTTTCGTCGGCTTCGTGGGCGGCTGGCTGAAGCAGGTGTTCGGCCCCGAGGCGCTGTTTCTCGGAGGAGCCGTGGCCGCCGCGGTGGTGACTTTCTTCACCTTCCTGCCGTCCTTCGTGTTCATCCTGGCCGGCGGGCCGCTGGTCGAGGCCACCCACGGCAAGCTGGGTTTCACCGCGCCGCTGTCGGCGATCACGGCGGCCGTCGTCGGGGTGATCCTGAGTCTGGCGATGTTCTTTGCCTACCACGTGCTCTGGCCCCAGGGCTTTGGCGGGCGCTTCGATGCGCTGTCGGCCGTGATCGCCATCGCTGCCGCGGTGGCCCTGTTCCGGTTCAAGGTCGGCGTGATTCCGCTGCTCGGCGCCTGCGCTGCTGCCGGGCTGGCGGTGACCTGGTTGCTGCCCCTGCTGCGCTGAAGGAGTCTCGATGGACGCACGCTTCCAAGACCTGCCGTTCGATCCCGCCGCGCCGCATGGCCTGTCGCCCGGGCTGATCGCCACCAATTCGATGCTGCTGCACGAGCTCTACTGCGGCAGCCTGGGTGGCGACGGCGTGACGATGGAGCCGGCATGCAAGCTGGCGCTCGATGCGAACTTCGGCAGCGTCGAGCGATGGCGCGAGGAGTTCGTCGCCTGCGCCAAGGCGTTGGGCGGAGGCTCGGGCTGGATGCTGCTGGTGTTCCAGCCGCGCGAGGGCACGCTGGTCAACCAATGGGCCGCCGACCACACCCACGCGGTTGCAGGCGGCGTGCCGGTCCTGGCGCTGGACATGTGCGAACACGCCCACCAGATGGACTACGGCGCGGCGGCGGGTGCCTACGTCGACGCCTTCATGGACAACATCGACTGGGCCGCGGTGTACACGCGCTATCAGCGGGCCGTGCACGCGGCCAGCGAACCCTTCGGCGCCGGCCCCGACGAGATCGGCGAAGCTCTGCTGCTCGACGTACGCCGGGCCGGCGTGTTCGAGCAGGCGCGCTCGACGATCCCCGGCGCGCGCTGGTGCGACCCGGCTGCGGTCGCCACCTGGGTCGTCGATCTGCCGGCTGGCCGCGAGGTGCTCGTGTACTGCGTCTACGGCCACGAGGTCAGCCGCGCCACCGCGATGCGGCTGCGCGCCGCGGGCCTGAACGCCCGCTACCTGCGTGGCGGCATCGACGGCTGGCAGGCAGCGGGCCGACCCGTTCTGGACAAGCCGGGGAATCACACGCCATGACCGGCGCGCCAACCCCAAAGGTCGCCCTGCTGTATCCCGGCGATCGTGCTGCCCGCGACCGAGCGGACCCTGCGGCGAGCCGCTTTGCAGCCCTCTTCGAGGCCCTCGCTGCCACCGGCGTGAACGCGGAACCGGCGGTCTATCACGACGACTTCGCCGAAGAGGTGTTGGAGCAGCTGCGTGGCATGCAGGCCGTGCTGGTGTGGTGCAACCCGATCGAGGACGGCCGGCGCCGCGACCGGCTCGATGCGCTGCTGCGCGAAGTGGCGCAGGCGGGTGTGCTCGTCAGCGCGCACCCCGAGGCCATCCAGCGTCTGGGCACCAAGGATGTGCTGTTCGAGACCCGCGATCTGCCCTTCGGCAGCGACGTGCACCGAATCGACAGCCTCGCGCAACTGGAGGCCGAACTGCCCCAGCGCCTGCGGCAGGGCGCGCGCGTGCTCAAGCAGCACCGGGGCCACAGCGGCATCGGCGTGTGGCGCGTCGAAGCGTCCGGCGACGGCGCGCTGACCGTTCAGCACGCCCAGCGCGGCAGCACACCGCAGCGCATGGACCTGCCGGCGTTGAAGGCGACGCTGGCGCCTTACTTCGAGACGGCCAGCGGTGGCCACATGATCGACCAGGCCTGGCAGCCGCGCCTGCCGGAAGGCATGGTGCGCGCCTACCTGGTCGAGGACCGCGTGACCGGCTTCGGCCTGCAGGCCGTGAACGCGCTGCACCCCGATGAGCCGCTGCCCGGTCCACGGCTGTACCACGGGCCGGATCTGCCCGCGTTCCAGACCTTGAAGCTGGCGCTCGAGTCGACCTGGATCACGCTGCTGCGCGAGCGCGTCGGCCTGGCGCGCGATCTGTTGCCGCTGCTGTGGGACTGCGATTTCATGCTCGGCGAAGAGACCGCCGGCGCCGCGCAGCGCTTCGTGCTGTGCGAGATCAACGTCAGCAGCGTGTCGCCGTTCCCGCCGTCGTCGATCGCGCCGCTCGCCGAAGTGGTGCGGCGCCGCGCCCCTTGGCCCGAACGACCGCCCGAGCGGCAGCAATGACGCGTCCGCCTTGGCTTCCTACTGAACGGGCTGCAGGCGCAGGCGGCGCGCCGCCTCCTCGGCGCGTGCATCGTCGATCTCGGTCATCACGCCGTCCACGTCTACCGGACCGACCTGTCGCTCGAAGCGGCCGGTGAGCACGGCGTCCGGGCGCAGCGCGCCGCGTTGGTACAGGTCCCAGATCTCGTGACCGTACTCGGTGTCCAGCAGCTCGGGCGCGAAGCGGCCGAAGAACCCACGCAGGTTGTCGACGTCGCGCAGCAGCATGCGGGCGGCGTGGTTGTTGCCCGCCGCGTCCACCGCCTGGGGCAGGTCGATGATCACGGGCCCGGCGGCGCCCAGCAGGATGTTGAACTCCGACAGGTCGCCGTGCACCACGCCGGCGCTCAGCATCCGTATCACCTCGATCAATAGCGTCGCGTGGTGCTCGCGGGCCTGCTCGGGCGTGAACGACACGTCGTTCAGCCGCGGAGCAGCGGCACCATCCGCGTCGGTCACCAGCTCCATCAGGAGCACGCCGTCGCAGAAGTTGTGCGGCCGGGGCACGCGCACGCCGGCTGCGGCCAGCCGGTAGAGCGCATCGACCTCGGCACTCTGCCAGGCGGCCTCCTGTGCCTGTCGGCCGAAGCGGGTGCCCTTGGCCATCGCGCGCGCCTGGCGCGTGTTCTTGACCTTGCGGTTCTCCGAGTAGTCGACCGCCTGCCGGAAGCTGCGCTGGGTGGCCTCCTTGTAGACCTTGGCACAGCGCGTGCCATCACTGCAGCGCACGACGTATACCATCGCCTCCTTGCCGCTCGTGAGCTGCCGCACCACGGTGTCGATCAGGCCTTCCTCGATCAGGCTTTTCAGTCTCTTGGGTGGTTTCATCGGGCCATTGTGCACTGCTCCGCCCGTGTGCCTGCCCGCCGGCGGCACCGACACACCGACGAGCCCGTCGGGACACTGGAGAATTCAATGGCTGACGCCGAGGCGCTGCATCCGCTGCGCCCCATCCTGAGGAACTGGGTCTGGGAGCACGGGCACGTCGGGACGCGCTACCTCGACTGCGCCGACGGCCAGGTCAAGTTCGACGACGGCAAGAAGGCGCGCTTCGCCGCAGAGAAGATCTTTCACGTCTGCCTGAAGAAGGACGCCGACGATGCGGCGCATGCCGCCGGCGGGCCCGCGATCAAGGAAAGCGGGCTGGCGCGGTTCCTGCGCGCCGCCCAGCTCGGCAATCCGGAGGAAGCCGGGTCGGTCGCGGACGTGCAACGCGCAGCGCAGGACTGCGTGGACCTCGGCCTGGTCTGCGCCTACCAGCAGGTTGCACAGCGCGCCCTCGAGCGTTATGCCCAGGAGGCGATGTTCGACGACGAGATCCGCGCCGCGGTCATCGGCGACATCCGGCGCACGTACGTGGGCATGCGCGAGCAGCTGGCCCTGTACGACTACACGGTGTTCTGCGGCCTGCCCGCGCCGCTGTTCATCAGCGAGTCGCCCTTCATCGACTGGCGCGTGCGTGCCAGGCCGGCGCAGCCGTTCGTGTCGCTGCCGCTTGGGCCCTACTGCCTGCTGGTCGGCACGCCGTCAGGCAAGACGAGCCGGATCGGCCCGGTGCTCTGGAAGTCAGCCGCTTCGATGGGGCCGTTCAAGGACCACAACCGCCACATCGTCGAGTCGGCGCGCCTGTGGGTAGTGGCAACCACTGAAGACCAGCTGGTCGCGGTGCAGGAGCGGTTTGCGCCAGCGACGGCGGACAAGCCCGGGGTGACAGGGACCTGACCGGCGTCGGCTCGCGCATCGTGAACCGCGTCGCCTCGACAGAAGCGTCGCGAATCGGTCCATCGACGTCCGCCGGGCCGAACGCCGGCGGCGACCCTCAGATCGGCCGCGTGCGCTGCTCGAGCCACTCGTGCGCCGCGCCGCTGACCAGCGGCCCGACGCGGTTCGCCACCTCGGCGTGGTAGGCGTTCAGCCAGGCGATCTCGTCGGCGGTCAGCAGGTCGCGCTCGATGCAGCGGGTGTCGATCGGGCACAGCGTCAGCGTCTCGAAGCGCAGGAACTCGCCGAACTCGGTCTTCTCCGCCGGCACCGTGAGCACCAGGTTCTCGATGCGCACGCCCCAGCGGCCGGGCCGGTAGATGCCGGGCTCGTTGCTGGTGATCATTCCCGGTTCCAGGGCCGTGTGCGGATCCGGCGCCAGGTGCGGCGTGATGCCGTGCGGCCCCTCGTGCACGTTGAGGAAGTAGCCGACCCCGTGCCCGGTGCCGTGGCCGTAGTCGA
>JBHJND010000026.1:0-2419 GCA_048497655.1 Caballeronia novacaledonica | reverse complement strand
TTGCCGAAGATCGCGTAGAAGTTGCCGTCGCGCAGCCGGCCGATCGCTGCCTGGCCGGCCGTGTAGCCGAGGTTGGGATCGGCCCGGCCGTCGATGTCCCACAGCAACTTGCCGGGCGACATCGCCTCGGGGTCGCCGATGTCGAGCGCGAACACTCCCCTGCCGCCGACGCCCGTCGTGCCGACGACCACCGTGCGCCACGCGCCAGCCCAGTAGGCGTCGCCGACCGCCGGCGAGCCGTCGACGTAGAAGCGGGGCGCGAACGCCGGATCGGCCAGCCGCACCAGCACCGATCGCGGGTCGGCGGCGGACATCGGTTCGGCCAGCAGTGACCGCGGCACGTAGGCGAACTTCTCCGCGCCGCTCGCCGCGTCGAAGCCGTGCAGCATGCCGTCGTTGGCGCCGACCAGCACGAGCCGGGCCCTCTTCGCCTTCGCCCGCAGGTAGGCGGAATACGCGAGGCCGGCCACCGACGACGGCGACCCGGGATCGGCCGTGTCGACCAGTGCCTCGTAGCCGAAGTCCTCGCTGCCCGACAGCGCGACCTGCGAGTTGACGATCGCGCCGAGGCGGCTGCTGCGCCTGCGGAACCCGGCCGGGCCTTCCTTGCCCTGCTCGCCACGCAGGTACTCCAGCAGGTCAGCGTTGCCGATCAGCTGCTGCATGCCGGCGGCGCCCAGCGCCGGCCACGTGAAGTCGATGCCGGCGCCGGCGCCGCTCGAGGTGAAGATGCGCCGCGCTGCGGCGGCGGGGATCGCGGCTTCCCACAGCGCGGTGCCGAGCGACCCGTCGCTGTTCACCTTCGCCGCGCGCAGCCGGCCGGACCAGTCGCGCGCATCGAAGCTCGCCTGGTATATCCGCGCCTCCGCGGTCAGCGGCGTCGCATTGGTCGACAGCCAGCCGCCGGCACCGACATCCTTCGAGCACGCCAGCGTGGCGTCGGTTGCCTGTGCCGAGGCCACCGAAGCGCAAAGCAGCAGCGCGGCAGTCGCGGCCGAGCAGACCGCAGCGCGCGGCAGCAGCCGGCACGCACGCAGCACGTGGCGGCTCATCGCGCGGACGCCGGTCGTTGTCGTTGCCAGGCGCACGGCACGCACCCCGTCAGTCGCGAACGAACGTGCTCTGCAGCACCACCACGGTGCCGCGGCTGGCGCCGACGCCGCGCCCGGTCACCTGGTAGGCAAGCCCCGGCGCCGGCGCCGCCTCGGCGCGCAGGCTGGCGTCGCTCGAGCGGGCGCCGGACAGCCGCTGCACGATGCAGCGCGGCTGCTCGGCGACCTCGTCCACGCCGTCGAGCTGGCGTGTCGGCTCGCTGTCCCAGGCGATCGTCTCCCACTTCTGCCTCTCGGGCGGGCTGCGGTCGACGTCCGGCGCCCCGTACATGCCGCGGTCGGCGCTGCCGTCGGCGGAGAACACCGGCGGCAACGGCCCGCCCAGATGCCGCTCGCACTCGCGCAGCGCCTGCTCGGCCGCCTCGAAAGCCCGCAGCCGATCGCGCGTGTTGCCCGCCATCCGCTCTTGCTGGGTCGCCACCGCGAAGGCGGTCACGCCGATCAGCGTCATCAGCAGCAGGAGCACGAGGCCGACAACCAGCACCGCGCCCCGCTCGCACCCCGCAGCGGCGCGGCGGACCCCTGTTCGGCGCCGGCGGTCACTGTTCATGGCAGGCGGTTGCGCAAGGACACGGTGGTGGTGAAGACCTGCCGCAGCCGCCGGTCGCCAACTGCCTGCTGCCCGTCGATCACCGTGTCGCCGTCGGTGTCGCGCAAGTGGACCGCCTGAGCCGCGCTGGCGATCGCGGCCTCCGCGCTCACGGCCACCAGGCTGACGCGGACGCTCAGCACGCTGTCCCACTGCGCGGCGTCGACCTGGTCGGCCCGCAGGTAGCCGTCGATGGCGCCGTCGCCGTCGCGGTCGACGCCGAACAGGAAGTCGAGATCCTCGACGTTCTCGACCACCCTCTCGGTTCGCGCGATGCCGGCGCGGTACAGCGACGGCGGCGCCTCCTTGCTGCCCTTCGGCCGGCCGATGAAGTAGGCGACGCTGTCGAAGCGCGCGACAAATGCACCGTCGCGCGCCTTGAAAGGCGGGCTGATGCGGTGGGTGGGCGTGTCGAGTCCGCCGTTCCTCTCGGCCGCATGCACCAGCCTGATCGGCCTGCCCTGCACGGCGGTCACCGTGAAGACCGCCGAGCGCTCGCAGTCGCTGACGACCAGCACGTCGTCGGGCTCGAAGCCCGCCTTGTTGTCGCGGATCGTGATGGTCGCCGCCGCGACGTCGCTGTCGCCGTCCAGATAGGCCCTGGCCGTCGAGTCGACGGCGACGATCCGCAGCGCGTCGCTCTGCTCGTCGCTGACCAGGCGCTCGATGCCCGCCGGGTAGGCGAATCCCGTCGCCCGCTCGTAGCCGCGCAGCGCCG
>JBHJND010000025.1:0-3334 GCA_048497655.1 Caballeronia novacaledonica | reverse complement strand
TCGAGGCTGAGCGCGAAGATCGCCAGGATCATGATCTTCGCCGCCAGGTCGACGTAGAACTTGGAGCCGACGGCGGGAAAGACGGCCAGCAGCAGCAGCGCCGCCAGCAGCGGCGCGGCGCGCAGCAGCGCCGCCGCGTCGAACGGCGTGGTCGGGCTGGCGGTCGTCGGCGGGTTCACGATCAGGAGTTCAGCCGACCTTGAACAGCCCTTCCGGCTTCCACAGCAGCACCGCGGCCATCAGCAGGTAGACCAGCATGCCGGCCGCGGCGGGGAACAGCACCTTGCTGAAGGTGTCGACCACGCCGACCAGCAGGGCGGCCACCAGCGCGCCGCGGATCGAGCCGATGCCGCCGATCACCACCACGACGAAGCAGATGATCAGCACCTGGTTGCCCATGCCCGGGTAGACGGAGCTGACCGGCGCGGCGATCATGCCGGCCAGGGCGGCGATGGCCACGCCGACGGCGAACACGACCCGGTACAGCAGCCGGACGTCGACGCCCATCGCGCGCACCATCTCGCGGTTGCTGGCGCCGGCCCGCACGCGCCTGCCCAGCCGCGTGCGGGTGATGACGAACCACATGGCGATCGCGAGAAGGATGCACACCGCCGAGATGAACAGGCGATAGACCGGGTAGCTCATCACCTCCGACAGCGGGATGCTGCCGGCGAGGAACTGCGGCGGCTGCACGCCGTGCACGTCGTCGCCGACCAGCATGCTGCGCAGTTCCTCGAAGACCAGGATCAGGCCGTAGGTCATCAGCACCTGCTGCAGGTGCTCCCGCTCGTACAGGTAGCTGAAGAACAGCCACTCGAGCAGGTAGCCGAGCAGCACCGACAGCACGATGCCGACGGCCAGGGTGGCGAAGAAGCCGCCGCCGAGCCAGCCCTCGACCCACGGCGCCAGCGCGTAGGCCATGTAGGCGCCGATCATGTAGAAGCTGCCGTGGGCGAGGTTGATCACGCCCATGATGCCGAAGATCAGCGTCAGCCCGCTGGCGACGAGGAACAGCAGCAGTCCGTACTGGACCGCGTTCAGGCACTGGATCAGGAAGGTGGCGAGGTCCATGAGAGAAGGAGCGCCGGACGGACCCGGCGCGCCTCACCGCATGCCGACGTTGCCGGCGGCGCCGATGGGCCGGCGCCGCCGGGCCGCTACATCTTGCAGCCGCGCGCCGGGTCAGCCAGCGCCTTGATCGCCACGCCGGCCGACTTGTTCTGCGTCCCTTCGACCTTGCGCAGGTAGATGTCCTGCACCGGGTTGTGCGCCTTCGACAGCTTGAAGGGCCCGCGCGGGCTGTCGATGGTGGCCTTCTCGATCGCCACGGCGAAGTCGGCGCGCTTGCCGATGTCGCCCTTGACCGCGGCCAGGCCGATGCCGAGCATCTGCGCCGCGTCGTAGCCCTGCACGGCGTAGACGTCGGGCTGCAGCTCGTACGCCTTCACGTAGGCCAGCCGGAAGGCGTTGTCGCGCGGCGTGTTCAGGCTGTCGGCGTAGTGCAGGGTGGTGAGCATGCCCTGCGCCGCCGCGCCCTGCGCCTCGAGCGTGCCGTCGGTGAGGAAGCCCGCGCCGTACAGGGGGATGGTCCTGTTCAGGCCCGCCGCCGCGTAGTCCTTGACGAACTTGACCGCGCCGCCGCCGGCGAAGAACGAGTAGACGATGTCGGGCTTCAGCGAGGCGATCTCGGTGAGCAGCGCCTGGAACTCGACGTTCGGGAACGGCAGCGTCAGCTCCTTGACCACCTTGCCGCCGCCTTTCTCGAACGCCTCCTTGAAGCCGCCCACCGACTCGTCGCCAGCCGCGTACTTCCAGGTGATCGTGACCGCCGTCTTGTGCTTGCGGTCGGCGGCGACCTTGCCCATCGCGAAGCCCGGCTGCCAGTTGGAGAACGAGCTGCGGAAGATGTTCGGCGCGCACATCGGCCCGGTGACGGCGTCGGCCCCGGCGTTGGGCACGATCAGCACCGTGTTGGAGTCGCGCGCCGCCTTGGCCATCGCCATCGCCACGCCGGAGTGCACGGTGCCGACGATGACGTCGACCTTGTCGCGGTTGATCAGCTTGTTGACGTTGTCGGTGGCCTTGGCCGGATCCGACTCGTCGTCGACGACGAAGTACTCGATCTCACGGCCGCCGAGCCTGCCGCCTTGCTCCTGCACGTAGAGCTTGAAGCCGTTGTCGATGGCCGTGCCGAGCGCGGCGAAGGTGCCGGTGAACGGCAGCATGATGCCGACCTTCAGCTTGGCCTGCGCGTGCGCGGCGCCGTCGGCCGCAAGCAGGGCGGACGCCAGCAGGGCGGCCAGGGTGTTGCGACGATTCATGTTGTCTCCTCTTGCTCTGGTTGTCTGCTGCAAAACCTTCCGGGTCGATGCCGGTCATCCGGCTCGATCGTCGTCCGCCTCGCGCCGGCTGCCGGGCAGCCGGTCGCCGTTGCGCAGCCTCGATTCTGCCCGCGGACGGCCGCCACCGGTACCCCGGCCGAAGGCGGCCACGGCAGGGCGTGCGCAGGACCGCGGGCGGCGGTGCTCAGCTGCGCGCCTTTTCGCCCTCGCGCAGGCGGAAGCGCTGGATCTTGCCGGTGGCGGTCTTCGGCAGTTCGTCGATGAATTCGAGCAGGCGCGGGTACTTGTGCGGCGCCAGCCGGCTCTTGACGAAGGCCTTCAGTTCCTCGGCCATCGCCTCGCCGGCCTTGCCCCTTTCCTTCAGCACCACATAGGCCTTCGGCCGGGTCAGGCCGTGCTCGTCGGTCAGGCCGATCAGCGCCGCCTCGAGCACCGCCGGATGCTGCACCAGCGTGGCCTCGACCTCGAACGGCGAGACGTACTGGCCGCTGACCTTCAGCATGTCGTCGCTGCGGCCGGAGTAGACGTAGTAGCCGTCGGCGTCACGCTCGTACTTGTCGCCGCTGCGCGTCCAGCCGCCCTGGAAGGTGGCGTCGCTCTTGGCCCGGTCCTGCCAGTACATCAGCGCCGACGAGGGGCCGTGGATGTACAGGTCGCCGATCCGGCCGTGTTCCACGATCGGCTGGCCGGCCTCGTCGCGGATCTCGACCCGGTATCCCGGCACCGGCTTGCCGGAAGTGCCGTAGCGCACGTCGCCGGGGCGGTTGGAGATGAAGATGTGCAGCATCTCGGTCGAGCCGATGCCGTCGATGATCTCCACGCCGTAGTGGGCGGTGAAGCGCTCGCCGATTTCGCGCGGCAGCGCCTCGCCGGCGGAAGAACACAGCCGCAGCGCCACCGCTTCCTTCGGCGGCAGGGCGGGCGAGGCCAGCATGCCGGCGTAGCCGGTCGGTGCGCCGAAGAACACGCTCGGCCGGCGCTCGGTCCAGCGC
>JBHJND010000024.1:0-14514 GCA_048497655.1 Caballeronia novacaledonica | reverse complement strand
GACTCTTCGTCCTCTCGAGTTGAAAATTGGGGACAGAGTAGAAAATTCTTTAAATCAATATTCTATCTTGTCCTCTTGCGAGGGCGACCTGGCCGAACCGGCTCCGCCCGGCGTCCCGCCTTGACGGCAATCTCGTCGGCGAAGCTGCCCTCTCCCAGAACCCAGCCTCGATGGGTCGCATTGCGGATTGCCACGATCTCGGCCTCTGCGGGGCCCTGCTCAAAGAGCCGCCGATACGCCAGTTGGCGCTCGAACGGCGTATTGCCCAGTGCCCAGTAGACGGCGTGCTCGGTGACCAGCGGGTCGACAGCCAGGCCAAGCTGGTGCCGGTGGCTCGACCAGCGGTATGCCGCCGGGTCATCGACCAGCCCCGCCCGGACCGGGTTCAACTCGATATAGCGCATGCAGGCAAGCAGGTAACGGTCCGTCTGCACGACGGTGGAGCGGTAGCGGCCCTCCCACAGCGTGCCGGTACGCCCGTGCCGGGCGTTGAACCAGCGCACGTAGCGACGGCCGAGCGCCTGCATCAGGCGAGCCAGCGTGTCCCCGGCAACGGGCGTGGCGAGCAGATGGACGTGGTTCGGCATCAGCACGTAGGCATGGACCGCCATGCCGTGCGGTGCAGCGAGTTCGGCAAGTTCGTCGAGGAAGCGGGTGCAGTCGACCTCGTCGATGAAGATCGACTGGCGGTTGTTGCCGCGCTGGATCAGGTGGTGCGGGAGTCCCGGCGCGGTCAGGCGCGGCAGCCGAGCCATCTGGGATCTCCGGGGGTCAGGGAGCGGAAATTCGACTCTGACCCCGATTTTGTCACTTGATCCAGATGCGCTCGTTACCGGTGTCGACGTGGACGAAGCCCTTGTTCAGGTACATGCCGACGCCGCCCTCGCCGAACAGGCTGGCCATGCCGGCCAGCCGGGCGAGCGGCACGCCGGGCACGGTGATGTCCGCCGCCTGGCCGTTCAGGTGGCGCGAGTTCAACGCCGAGCCTTCCGCTCGATAGTTGGTGGAAAAGGTCCGATAGCCGGAGTTGACGTGAATTGGCTGCCGCAGGCCGTTGAACGCCAGCCAGTTCTGCAGCCCGCACAGCACGTCAAGCAGCCGCGGCGACATGGCGAAGCTCTTGTTGGCCTGCACGTCGCGCAGCAGCCAGCAGATCTCCTTGTACGCGTCGCCGTCGTAGCCGCTGTCCGGGCTCCAGTAGGTGCTGCGGATCTGGTCATCCCCGCGCACCAGCCAGAGTGAACGCTCACCTTGCAGCAGCCGCGCCCGCCAGCTGTCGGCCGCTGCCGTTGTGGGGGCCGATCCGGCGGCCCGGCCGAACACTGGCACGAGCAGGCCGGCCGCGGCGCAGCAGGCGCAGCCGAGCAGACGGCGGCGGCCCGCAGCCAACGAATCGTCGGTGTTCCAGCGGTCGCGGCTCATGCAGAAAGTATTTCAGATTTCGCCGACGGCGAACAACCGCCGGTGTTCCTTCATCGCATAGCGGTCGGTCATGCCGGCCACGTAGTCGGCGATCGCCCGCGGGCCGTCGTGCCCGGCCCGCTGCCGATGATCGGTCGGCAGCAGCCGAGGCTCGTTCAGGAACGCTTCGAACAGCTCGCGCACGACGCGCCGCGCCTTCTCGGTCATCCGCATCACCTGAAAGTGCCGGTAGAGATGATCGCGCAGGAAATCCTTCAGCGCATCGGCCTCGGTGCGCACCGGCTCGGAGAACGCGACCAGCGGCGGCGCGGCACGCACATCGTCGACCGACGCCGGCGCCGCTGCATCGATGCGCCGCCGCGTTTCGGCGATCAGGTCGACCACCAGCGCGTTGATCATCCGCCGCACCGTCTCGTGGATCATCCGCCGCTCGCCGATTCCCGGGTGGCCGGCGCGCACCGCCCGCGCGTGGCGCGCGAACACCGGCACCTCGTCCAGCTGCGCCAGCGTCAGCAGGCCCGAGCGCAGGCCGTCGTCGATGTCGTGGTTGTTGTAGGCGATCTCGTCGGCGAGGTTGGCGACCTGCGCCTCGAGCGACGGTTGCCGGCGCAGCAGGAAGCGCTCGCCGAGTGCGCCGAGGCGCCGAGCGTTGTCGGCCGAGCAGTGCTTCAGGATGCCCTCGCGCGTCTCGAAGCACAGGTTCAGGCCGTCGAACGCCGCGTAGCGCTCCTCGAGCTCGTCGACCACCCGCAGTGACTGCAGGTTGTGCTCGAAGCCGCCGTAGGGCCGCATGCAGTCATTCAGCGCATCCTGCCCGGCGTGGCCGAACGGCGTGTGGCCGAGGTCGTGCGCCAGCGCGATCGCCTCGACCAGGTCCTCGTTGACGGCGAGCGAGCGGGCCAGCGCGCGGGCAATCTGCGCCACTTCCAGCGAGTGGGTCAGCCGGGTGCGGAACAGGTCGCCCTCGTGGTTGACGAAGACCTGAGTCTTGTACTCGAGCCGGCGGAATGCCGTGCTGTGCACGATGCGGTCGCGGTCGCGCTGGAAGTCGGTGCGGGTCGGCGCCGGCGGCTCGGCGTGCACGCGCCCGCGGGTCGCCGCGGCGTGGACCGCGTACGGCGCCAGCCCGCTGTCGGCCTGGCTCACCGGTAGCCGCCGGCGGCGAGAGTGGCTTCGAGCGCCTCCGACGGCACGGTGCGCTGGATCGCGCGGCCGATACGCTCCAGCACGATGAAGCGGATCTCGCCCGCTTCGGCCTTCTTGTCGCCGCGCATCGACTCGATCGCCGCCGCGCGGTTCAGGCCGTCGATCCGCGTCGGCAGCCCCGCCGCTGCGACCGCCTTGCCGATCGCCTCGGCATCGGCGAGCGAGATCAATCCCAGCCGCTGAGAGAGGTCCGCTGCCAGGCACATGCCGCAGCCGACGGCCTCGCCGTGCAGCCAGCGCTCGTAGCCGGTCAGCGCCTCGATTGCATGGCCGAAGGTGTGCCCGAGGTTCAACAAGGCGCGCTCGCCGGCTTCCTTCTCGTCTCGGGCGACGATCGCCGCCTTGATCTCGCAGGAGCGGGCGATCGCGTCGGTCAGCGGCAGTTCCTGGCAGGCAAGCAGCTGCGGCAGATCATGGGTGACGCGCGCGAAGTAGCCCGCGTCGGCGAGCAGGCCGTGCTTCAGCACCTCGGCCAGTCCCGCCGACAGTTCGCGCGGCGGCAGCGTCCGCAGCGTGTCGGTGTCGGCGACCACGGCCTGCGGCTGGTGAAAGGCGCCGATCAGGTTCTTGCCGCGTCGGTGATTGACCCCCGTCTTGCCGCCGACCGAAGAGTCGACCTGCGCCAGCAGCGTGGTCGGCACCTGCACGAAGCGGATGCCGCGCATGTAGATCGCCGCGGCAAAGCCGGCGATGTCGCCGATCACGCCGCCGCCGAGCGCGACGACCACGCTCCTGCGGTCGGCGCCGTCCGCCAGCAGCTCGTCGAGCACCGCTTCGATCGCGCGCATGTCCTTGCCGGTCTCGCCGCCGGCCAGCTCGAAGACCGTGGTCGGAGCCACCGCCTGCAACGCCGCCCGCGCGCGCGTCGCGTAAAGCGGCCCGACACGGGCATCGGTGACGACGAGCAGCCGCGACGGCCGCAGCGGGCGCGTGAACTCGCCCAGCCGGTCGAGCAGACCGGGGCCGATGTGAATGTCGTATGGTCGGCCGGCGAGGTCGACCGTCAGGCGGCGCATGGCCGGGATTCTATTGAGCTTTGCGCCGGAGCCGGCTCGCTCAGGCACCCGCGAGCGCAGCCGTGACCTGCTCGTCCTGCAGCAGCTTGGCGACCAGCCGGTTCGGGTTGCCCGAGCTCGACTGCACCGTCACGTGGGCGATTTGCTCGTACAGGGCCTCGCGCTCGGCGAGAAGCTGGGCGATCCGCCCGCGGCGGTCGCCAGTCTGCAGCAGCGGGCGGGCGCGGTCCTTCTGCGTGCGGCGCAGGATTTCGTCGACCGAGGCCCGCAGGTAGATCACCAGTCCGCGTTCGCGCAGGTGGCGCCGGTTCTCGTCGCTCAGGATCGCGCCGCCGCCGGTGGCGAGCACCGTGCGCGCCCGCTGTGTCAGTTCGTCGATCAGGATTGCCTCGCGGCGACGGAAGTTTTCCTCGCCCTCGAGCTCGAAGATGGTCGCGACGCTCACACCGCTGCGCGCCTCCAGCTCCCGGTCGCAGTCGATGAAATCGAAGTCGCAGCGGCGCGCCAGCAGCCGACCCACGGTCGACTTGCCGGCGCCCATCATGCCAATGAGGAAGAGCCGCGCTCCGACGCCCGATCGCGGTTCGGTCACAGCACCCTATTCGACGACGACAGGCACCGCAAAGCGCGCCGTCGACCGCGGTTCTCCCTCGAACAGGATTCGGGCGGACGTGGCGATGCCCCTGGGTGTCGAGACTCGCAACTCGACGTTGGTCCCGCCCTTGATGCAGCCGGTGCCTCCCGCCGCAGCTACCGGCGTCAGCGTCAGTTGGTGCACGGTGCCGATCAGCGTGACATCGGTCAGAGACGTCGAGGTCTTCGGCACGTTCGAGCCGTCGCGGGCCACGAACGGGCCGCCGATGACCAGGTTGGGCACCGCGGCCGGGGAGACTGCACCGCCGACGATCGGAGCGCCGCCAACCGCAGCGACGCCGCTGCCTGCCGGCGCCGGGTTGCCGAAACCGTCCTCGATCCAGACCGACACCGGGAACGGCGTCACCGCGCTCGGCGAACAGCTGCCGGCCGGGATGCGAATCGCGCCGCTTTCGTTGTAGGCGGCCGGGATGATCACCGTCGGCGAGTTGGAGGCGCTGAAGATGACCATCGGCCCCGGGATTCCCGGAACGCCGCGTCGCAGGTGCGCGCTGTCGCGCTTGCCGTCGCCCGTCGGCGAGTAGACGTTGGGATTCTGGTAGCGGAGCGTCCGTTCGCCGGCCGAGAGCAGACCATCCTTGTTGGCGTCGAGGAACGCGTCGGGGAGGTCGGTGAACGGCTCGCCCGCGTCGTACACGTTGTTGCTGTTGGAGTCGACGTAGTCTTCCAGTCCGACCGCGTAGGCCAGCACCACCACGCGGCCGTCTGCCGGCCGGAACTCCTGGCTGGTCAGGGTGCAACTGCAAACGCCGTTGACGGTCGAGCAGGAACCGCTCTGCGCCGTGCACACCGCGCCGCCGGAAGCGATGAAGTTGACCACCGTGCCGTCGGGCACCGGGTTGCCGAAGTAGTCGGCCAGGCGCGCCGTGATCGTGGTTGTCGATCCGCTGATGTCGCGACCTTCGATGTTGGAACTGCTGATCGACACGTCGAAGCTGCTCTGCAGCGCCAGTCCGGTGGAGATCGACAGCGAGTCGGACACCGTCTGCAACGCGGTGCCGGAGTTGGCGGGGTAGAGCGTGCGTGCGCGCACCCGGACCGGCGTCGGCGTAGTGCCCGAGTTCACCTGCACCGTCACCGTCCCGTCTTCCTGCGTCCGCTTCACGTACCGAAGGACGTTGTCGGCTCCGCACAGCGCCTCGGGTCCCTGGGTCGGCGGCAGCGAGTTGACATTGAAGCCGTCGAGGTTGAGCCCGCCGACATAGGTCGTTGCGTCGAAGCAGACGTTCGCATTGGGCACGCCGTTGCCGGCCAGGTCGACCAGGCGGAAGACCAGGGTCGCGAACTCCTGCCGTCCCACGCCGCCCTGCCCCTTGAGGGTGATCGAACGCGAAGACGGGTTGACCGATTCGAAGCGCAGGCTGCCGGAGGTCGGCGGATTGATCCGCAGCGTCTGCGACTTCGAGTCGGCGTCGATCGACGCAGTGACGTTGACGTCCACCGGAGCAGTGGGAGCGCAACCGGCATCGGTCAGTGTTCCCTGCGCCGTTCCATTGGGCAGCGTCGTCGCGGATGTCGTCAGCGTCACCTTGCCGGGAGGACAGGATGACGAGAAGGTCACTGTCACCGGCTGTGTCGGCGGCGATCCCGCGGAGTCGGTCACGCTGACCGACATCGATGCGCTGCCGTATGCCGATAGGCCTCCGGCCGGAGCCGACACGGTGAACGCGGATATCCTCAGCCCGCCGGTGCCCGACAGCCCGACCGAGAAGTTGGCGGAGGCGGATGCGCTCAGCAGGTTAACCGTCGCGCTTGCAGAGATCGTCGTTGCGCCCGCCGCGGTGTTCGAAGCAACGACGGTGGCCCTTGCGGTGCCGGTGCCATCGGTAAGTACCGCGCCGGTGGACGGTGACAGCGTCGCGAGTTCGGTCGATCCGAGGGAGAAATTGACAATCTCGTTTGCCAGTGGCTGGCCGCGCCTCGACAGGACCGCCTGCGCCTGCGCCGTCTGTCCGGCGGCCAGCTGCGTGACGGTCGCACCGCTGCTGTCGAGAAGGACAACGGTGATCTGCGGTCCGATGTTAGGCGTGCTGTCGCCGGACGTGCCCCCTCCCGGCGCCTCGTCCCCGCAGGCAGTCAGGATCAGCGCGCCGGCAAGCGCAAATGCGGCGGCCGCGTGCCGTGGCACCCGCGCGATGCCGGTGCGAACAAGATTTCGGATATCAAGCATTGGCACTGGCTCCCGATTGGCGCCGCCTTGAGGCATTTGGTGCAGAAGGCCCGATCACCTGCCGGACACCTGGCTGGTCACGACGCGCGGCGTGATGAAGATCAGCAGTTCCTTCCTGTCACTCGTTCTGCTGGTCGTCTTGAACAGGTAGCCGACGACCGGGATGTCGCCGAGCAATGGAACCTTGGTCTCGGTGGTCCGCTCCTCCTGCTCGAAGATGCCGCCGAGGACCACGGTGCCGCCGTTCTCGACCAGCACCTGTGTCTGCACGTTCGTGGTGTTGATCGCCGGGCCGGACAGCGTCTGCTGACCCGGGCTGTCCTTGTTGACTTTCACATCAAGGAAGATCGCGCCCTCCGGCGTGATCTGCGGAGTGACCTCCAACCGCAGCGTCGCCTTCTTGAACTGGACGTCGGTGTTGCCGGCCGAACTGGCCGCCTGGTAGGGGATTTCCGTGCCCTGCTCGATCGACGCCTTGACCTTGTCGGCGGTGATCACGCGAGGACTGGAGATGATCTTGCCGCGCCCATCGGCCTCGAGCGCCGAGACTTCCAGCGTCAGGAAGCGCGACAACGACGCATTGAACAGGGTCAGCGCCGCGCCGGCCGCATTGAAGCCGCCGATCGCCGCCGCCGGCAGGTTGACGAAGTTGGCGTTGCTGGTGATGCTTCCCGTGTCGACGGCGCCGACGCCGCCGGGCGCTGCCGTGGTCGTGATCACCGTGCCGCCGGGCCCGGTCGCCGACGTCGCCCCCACGCCGCCGCCGGTGGCGTAGGCGCCGGAACTGCCGACCTGGCGCGGATAGCCGCTGGATCCGCCGAGCCGCACGCCGAGGTTGCGGCTGAAGGTGTCGTCGGCCTCGACGATGCGGGCCTCGATCAGCACCTGCGGCACCTGGACGTCGATCTTCTGCAGCAGGCGGCGCACTTCCTCGAGCCGCGCCGCGGTGTCGCGGACGAACATCTGGTTGGTGCGCGGGTCGACGACGACCGTGCCGCGCTTGGACAGCATCCGCTGCTGGCCGTCGACCAGCAGCTTGCGCACGTCGTCGGCCTTCTGGTAGTTGACGACGAAGCTTTCCGCGCGCAGCGGCTCGAGGTCGGCGATCTGGTTACGCGCCTCGAGATCGAGCTTCTCCTTCGCCGCCAGTTCCTCGCGCGGGGCAACGACGATCACGTTGCCGTTCTTGCGCATGTCGAGGCCCTTGCTCTGCAGGATGATGTCGAGCGCCTGGTCCCACGGCACGTCCTTCAGCCGCAGCGTGATCGAGACGCTGACGGAGTCGCTGGTGATGATGTTCAGGTCGGTGAAGTCGGCGATGACCTGCAGCAGCGCCCGCACCTCGACGCTCTGGAAGTTGAGCGACAGGCGCTCGCCCTGGTAGCCCGGCCGCGTGCCCTGGATCAGCCGCGTCGGGTCTTCCTTGAGCGGCTTGACCTCGACGACGAACCGGGTATCGCTCTGGTAGGCGTTGTACTCCCAAGTACCGCGCGGCTCGATCACCAGACGCACGTTCTTGCCCTGCTGCGAAGTGTTGACCATCGCGATCGGCGTGCCGAAATCGGTGACGTCGAGGCGACGGCGCAGCGACTCCGGCGCGCTCACGTTCAGGAAGTCGACGATCACCCGGTTGCCCTGCTCGCGGATGTCGACGCCGATGTTCGGATCCGACAGGTCGACCAGGACGCGGCCCTCGCCGTCGGCGCCGCGGCGGAAGTCGAGCGAACGCAGCGCCCGCGGCCCGCCTGCCTGCGTCGCCGGCGCCGCGGCGGCGGCGGCCGGCGCCGCCGGCGTGGTCTCGGCGGCACGGAACGTGGTCGTGTTGACCAGTCCGCCGAGCGCCACCTGCACCACGTTGCCGTTGACCGTCACCGCATGGTTGACCGACCGACGGAGGTTGAGCACCAGTCGCGTGCGCTCCTGCGCCTGGACGATGTTGACCGAGCGCAGATCGCCCTGGTTGAACTCGACCGCGTTGCGGCCGACATTGTTGTCGGTGCCCGGCAGGTCGATGGCGATCCGCGCGGGGTTGGCGACGGAGAAGCTGGGCGGCACGTCCTTCAACGGCGACTTGAGCTGGATGGTCAGCAGCACGCCGGCGGCAGTCTGCGTCGCATCGATACGCTCGACGCTGTTGGCGGCTGCGACCGTCTGCGCCTGCGCAGGTACAGGGCCGAGAGCCGGCACCGAGGCCACGGCAACGCACGCCGCCGCAAGAAGAACCTTCGCCGACATCCTCATCGCTTGCTCCCTGTTCGCGCCGCTTCCTGCAGCTCCAGCTTGGCGGGACGTTCAACCCATTCGCCCGCCGCGTCCTGAACGATTTCCTTGACCTGCACCTCCGTTTCGGAGATGCGCGTGACCAACCCGAAGTTCTGCCCGACGTAGTTGCCGACCCGCACCATGTGGGTCGCGCCGCCGCTGTTCAGCAGCGCGACGTTGACGTTGTTCTGGCGCATCATGCCGACCATCTTGACCTGGTCGAGCGGGAACGCTTCCAGGGCTTCCCGGCGGCGCTCCAGGTCGGGCCGGATGGAGCTTGCCGTTGCCCGCACCTGCTGCTGGCGCACCACCGCGGTCACCACCTTCTGCGGGTCGAACGGGTCGATCACGCTGCCGCTCTCGTAACCGTACGGCGTGAACTCCTTGGGCGGCGCCACCGGCTGCGTGACCGGGCGCACCTGCTGCCGCACCTCGGCCATCCACTGCCGAAGCTCGGTCTCGTTCGATGGCGCGCATCCCGCCACCAGCGCGGCGGCCGCCATCGGCAGCATCAGTCGAATGATGTTCATCGGCATCGTCACTTCTTGGCGGGCTGCTGCTTGGCCTTGCGCTGCGCCGCCAGTTCCTCTTCGTCAAGGTAGCGATAGGTCTTGGCCGTGGCATCCATGGCCAGGACGCCGTCGCGCAGCGCGGTAACGTTCAGGTTGTTGAGCGTCACGATGCGCGGCAGGTTGGCGATGTCGCCGGCGAATGCGCCCAGGTCGTGATAGCGACCGGACACGCGCACCGAAATCGGCAGCTCGGCGTAGTAGTCCTTCAGGCTCGTCTGGCCCGGCCGGAACAGCTCGAACTGCAGGCCGCGGCCGATGCCGGCCTGGTTGATGTCCGACAGCAGGGCATCCATCTCCGCCTTGCTCGGCAGCTGCTTCTCGAGGGTCAGCACGTACTGGCCGACCAGTTCCTTCTGCCGGCGCAGCTCGTCGAGGTTGATCGCCTGCTGCAGCTTGGCGCGGTACTGGTCCTTCAGCGTCAGTTCCTCTGCGCGCAGCCGGTCGAGCTCCTCCGATTGCTGGCTCCACAGCAGGAAGTAGCCGGTGACCGCGCACACCACGACCACCATCAGCCAGACGGCCAGGCGCGGCAGCAGCGGCCAGGAGCCGATGTTGTCGAAGGTCAGCCCCTGGAAGTGGGACGCGAGCTGTCGGGGGTCGAATGCCATGCGTGTTCGCCTCGGTGCGTGAACCCGGCCTACTTCTTCGCCGGCGGCGTCGCCGCTTTCGCCGGCGCCGCCGGCCGCTGCGACTGCTGAAGCTGCGCGCGTTCCGGCGTCGGTTTGGTCGCGAAGTGCAGCGAGAAGTCGAACAGGCGACGCTGCACTCCCTGCGGCTGCTGGCCGGAGACGCGTATCTCGACCAGCTCGGGCCGTTCGAGGAACTTCGAGTTGCTCTGCAGATTGCGCAGGAACTCGGACACCCGCTCGTTGGACGCCGCCCAGCCGGTGACGGTTACCTTCTTGTCCTCCTGCTTGACCGAACGCAGGTAGATGCCCTCGGGCACCTGCCGAGCCAGCTCGTCCATCAGGTAGACGGGCTGGTTGCGGTCCGCCTGCAGGTCCTCCACGGCACGCTGCCTCGCCACCAGCGCGTCGATCTCCTGCCGCAGGGTGGCAATCTCGCGGATCTGCAGGTCGAGCTTGCGATTCTCGGCCGCGATGAACTCGTTGCGCTCGCGCTGGCCGGCAATCTGCTGCTGCAGAGCGCTCCAGACCGCAAGGACCAGCACCACCCCGGCCAGCAGGCTCAGCCCGGTCGAGACGAGGAAGGCCTTCTTCTGCCGCTCGCGCCGCTCGGCCCGGTGGGGCAGCAGGTTGACGCGGACTCTCATGTCTGCCCCCGCGGGCGCAGCGCGCATCGGGCAATCGACAGGCCGGCGGCGACCTGCAGGCGGATCACCGACCGTCTCATATGTCGAACCTCCGCATGGCCAGCCCGCACGGTGTCAGCAGGCCGGGCGCATCCAGCCGCAGTTGCTTCTCTCTAACGCCGCTGGCGATCTCCATGCCCTTGAACGGCGAGATCACCGAAGTCGGCACCTGGGCGCGCTCCATCAGCTCGTCGGCAAGGCCGGTGAGGATGGCCGAGCCGCCGGCCAGCATGATCTGGTCGATCCTCGTGTACGGCGTCGACGTGAAGAAGAACTGCAACGCTCGCGTGATCTCGGTCACCGCCGCCTCGACGAAGGGCCGCAGCACGTCCGACTCGTAGTTCGCCGGCAGGTCGCCGGAGCGCTTCTTCTGCTCGCCCTCGTCGACCGAAACGCCGTAGGCGCGGGCAATGTCGCTGGTCAGTTGCTGGCCGCCGAAGGGCTGGTCCCTCTCGTAAATGGCCTCGCCGTCGTGCATGACGGTGGCGGTCGTCGAATTGGCGCCGATATAGAAGGCGGCGATGACCAGCCCTTCGCCACGGTTCGGCAACTGCTCGATCAGCCGCTCCAGCGCACCGCGCATCGCGTAGGACTCGACGTCGATGATCAGCGGCTTCAGCCCGGCGATCTGCGCGACCGCCATCCGATCCTCCACCTTTTCCTTTCGCGACGCAGCAATCAGGACTTCTACGTCGTCCGGCGAGTTCGGAATCGGACCCAGCACCTGAAAGTCAAGGCTCACTTCGTCGAGGGCGAAAGGGATGTACTGGTTGGCCTCGCTCTCGACCTGCATTTCCATTTCCTCCTCGCGGAGGTTGGCCGGCAGGGCAATCCGCTTGGTGATGACCGCCGAAGCCGGCAGAGCCATCGCCACGTTCTTGATTCGCGTGCCGGAACGTCGCCAGGCCCGCTTGACGGCCTCGGCAACGACGTCGATCTTGTCGAAGTTGCCGTCGACGACGGCCCCCCTCGGCAGCGGCTCGATTGCGTAGCGTTCCAGGCACAGCGTGCCCGCCGTCGGCTGGGACAGTTCGACCAGCTTGACGCTGGACGAGCCGATGTCCAGCCCGACCAGCGGCTGCTTCTTGCTCGATAAGAAAGGCAAATCAAAAGCCAAGGCGGCGCTCCCGAAAGCGCAGCTAGTCTCGACCGCAAGGCCTCCGGGAAGGAGGCTTGGCCGACAAGGATTTCCCCTTCGTCCCGGCCCCTATACAAGCCGGGTCCGGCGAAGATTTTTCCTTATCTTTCGAGCGTTTACCGCGATTTTGTTGGATGCTACTTGAAATCCTATCAACAAGACTCAAACATCCACAAGCCCTACGTACGGACGATCGAAGCGTCGTCGACTTGGACGATGGACGCCGGTCGGACCGACCGAACAGGCTAGGCTGTCGACCGCCCGCAGCCACTGAGCGGCCGGCGCAGCACGTAGACTTGCGTGTCCGCACCTCTGCGTCCGGCAGCACGGCCCCGATTCCGGCGCGCCGCGCGCCGGCCCGACGAACCTCATCGGCGACTTCCGGTGTCGAACCGACCCCCCGCATCCGTTTCACCGATTCAGCATTTCCGCAACGCGCCCCTCTGGGCCCGGGCAATCCTCGGTGTGGTCGCCGCCGGCACCGTCGGACTGCTGGTGGCGGGGCTGGTGCTGGTCTTCGTGTTCGCGCTGGCCTACGCCAACCTGCCGTCGATCGAAACGCTCACCGATTACCAGCCGCGCATCCCCCTTCGGGTCTGGACCGCCGACGGAGTCCTGATCGGCGAGTTCGGCGAAGAGCGGCGCGACTACGTGCCGATCCAGGAAGTCCCCCAACGGGTCCAGCAGGCGATCCTGGCTGCCGAGGACGATGCGTTCTACCGGCACCGGGGCGTCGACTACACCGGCCTGGCGCGGGCGGCAGTGGCCAACTTCGTCTCCGGTCGGCGCGGCCAGGGCGGCAGCACGATCACGATGCAGGTCGCCCGCAACTTCTACCTGAGTTCGGAGCGCAGCTACCTGCGCAAGATCTACGAGATCGCCCTGGCGCTGAAGATCGAGTCCGAGCTGACGAAGGACCGGATCCTCGAGGTCTATGCCAACCAGATCTTCCTGGGCCAGCGCGCCTACGGCTTCTCGGCCGCCGCGCAGACCTACTTCGGCAAGAAACTGCCGGACCTGACTGTCGGCGAGGCGGCCATGCTGGCCGGGCTCCCGGCCGCACCCAGTGCCTACAACCCGTGGGTCAACCCACGGCGCGCCAAGGTCCGCCAGCACTATGTGCTATCTCGCATGCTGCAACTGGGCTTCATCTCGCAGCGCGAGTACGACGAGGCGACAGCCGAGCCGTTCAAGCAGCGCCAGGCCCTGGCAGCCAGCCCGACACGCGCGCTGCAGTACGCGCAGTTTGCCGCCGAGATGGCCCGGCAGGCGGTCTTCGATACCTACCGGGAGGAGACGTACACGCTCGGGCTCAACGTGCACACGACGCTGGTCAGCGGCGAGCAGGTGGCTGCCTACGAGGCGGTGCGCAGCCAGGTGCTCGGCTACGACCGTCGCTACGGCTACCGCGGACCCGAGGCATTCATCGAGTTGCCGGCGGAGCCCGCGCAGCGCGACCAGCGGATCGAGGACGCGATCGTCGAGGCGATCGAAAGCCCGAACCTGCTGCCGGCGGTGGTGACGGAAGCGTCGCCGAAGCAGGTCCGGGCGATCCTGCAGGGAGGCGAGGCGATCGAACTCAGCGGCGAAGGGCTGCGGTTTGCCGCCCGCTCGCTGGATCCCAAGGCACAGCCTTCGCGCCGCATCGTTCCCGGCGCGCTGGTGCGGGTGACGAGGCAGGCCAAGGGCCACTGGGAAATCGCGCAGCTGCCGCAGGTGGAGGCGGCCTTCGTTGCTGCCGACGCGCGCGACGGCTCGGTGCGCGCGCTGGTCGGCGGCTTCGACTTCAACCTGAACAAGTTCAACCATGCCACCCAGGCCTGGCGGCAGCCCGGGTCGAGCTTCAAGCCGTTCGTCTACTCCGCCGCCCTGGAACGCGGCTTCATGCCGAGCACGCTGGTCAACGATGCGCCGTTCGCCGTCGACCCCGCGGAGACCGGCGGACAACTATGGGAGCCGAAGAACTACGACGGCAAGTTCGACGGCCCGCTGCGCCTGCGCCAGGCGCTGGCCCGCTCGAAGAACCTGGTGTCGGTGCGCGTGATCAAGGCGATCGGGCCGCAATTTGCGCAGAAGCACATCACCCGCTTCGGCTTCGAACCCGCCAAGCATCCGCCGTACCTGACCATGGCCCTCGGCGCGGGCTCGGTCACGCCCTGGCAGATGGCCGCCGCCTACGCGGTATTCGCCAACGGCGGCTACCGGATCCCGCTGGTGCTGATCGACCGGGTCACCGATTCGCGCGGCCGCGTGGTCATGACGGCGCAGCGGGCGCAGGCCGGCGACGAGAGCAGCCGCGTCCTCGACGCGCGCAACGCCTTCGTGATGGACAGCCTGATGAGGGACGTCACCCGCTACGGCACCGCCGCCAGCGCCTCGCGCCTGCGCCGCGACGACATTGCCGGCAAGACCGGCACCACCAACGACTCGCACGACGCCTGGTTCGCCGGCTACGGCGGCGGCATCGTCGCGGTGTCGTGGATGGGTTTCGACCAGCCGCGTCCGCTCGGCGATCGGGAGACCGGCGGCGGGCTCGCCCTGCCGATATGGATCTCCTACATGGCCAAGGCGCTGCCCAACCGGCCGCCGATGCCCATCGCGGAGCCCGAGGGCGTGGTCACCGTCGGCGGCGAGATCTACTTCGCCGAGTTCCAGCCGGGCCAGGGGGTGGCGAGCGTCGGCCTGGAGGACGCGCTGCCCGGTGCCGAACCGGGAACGACGGCCAAGGTGCGCGAGCAGATCTTCTGACGGCTGCGCTTCAG
>JBHJND010000023.1:0-2817 GCA_048497655.1 Caballeronia novacaledonica | reverse complement strand
CGCTGGCGCCGCCGAGACCAGGCGGGCGCGGCCGGCCTCGTCGGCGTGCATGAACTCGTGCCACCAGGCGACCAGCTCCGCCGGCGCCTCCTCGGCGGCGCCGCGCAGGGCGAGGAAATCGTAGCCGGCGCGCAGCCGCAGGTGGGATAGCAGCGCGAACGGCGCCCGTCCGCTGCGCCGCTCGAAGCGCGGCTGCATCATCCAGATGTCGCGCATGTCGGCCACGAAGCGGCGCTGGATCGCCAGCTTCTCGGTCTGCCGGTTCAGCATCTCGTCGATCGCCGCGTCCAGCGCCGGGATGCGGTGCTGGCCCGCGGCCTGCAGTTCGGTCCAGCGCTTGAGCACCTCGTGCCATAGCAGGCAGGCGAAGAGAAAGCCCACGGCGATGTGCTTGCCGGCACGGACCCGCTCGTCGGTGCGCGACAGGGCCAGCATCACGAAGCGCTCGCCCTCGGGCTGCTCGAGGATCACGTCGAGCAGCGGCAGCAGGCCGTGGTGCAGGCCCTCGGCGCGCAGGCGCAGGATGCAGGCCACCGAGTGGCCGCTGGTCAGCAGCTTCAGCATCTCGTCGAACACCCGCGCCGGCGGCACGTTGCCGAGCAGGTCGGCCATCCCGGCGATCGGCGCGCGGGTCGCCTCGTCGATCTCGAAGCCGAGCTTGGCGGCGATGCGCACCGCGCGCAGCATGCGCACCGGGTCCTCGCGGTAGCGCGCTTCCGGACCGCCGATCATGCGCAGCCGGCGGCGCTTGATGTCCTTCACGCCGTCGTGATAGTCGATCACCGTCTCGGTCGACGGGTCGTAGTACAGGGCGTTGATCGTGAAGTCGCGCCGCGCGGCGTCGTCGGTCTGATTGCCGAACACGTTGTCGGCGAGCATCCGGCCGTGCTCGTCGACGGCCTGCTCGCCGTTGGCGGCGGCGCGGTAGGTCGACACCTCGATCGTCTCCGAGCCGAACATCACGTGCACCAGCCGGAAGCGGCGGCCGATGATGATCGCGCGCCGGAAGTGCGGCTTGATCTGCTCCGGCGTGGCGTCGGTGGCGACGTCAAAGTCCTTCGGCGTCACGTCCAGCAGCAGGTCGCGCACCGCGCCGCCGACGATGTAGGCGTGGTGGCCGGCCTTCTGCAGCGTCTCGCAGACCCGCAGCGCCGATCGCGGCACGCGGTCGCGGCGGATGCCGTGCTCGGCGGCCGCCACCAGGCGCGGCTTGCGCTCGCGTGGCCGGCGCGTGAACAGCGTCTGCACCTTCTCGACCAGCCGCCTGATCATCGGGAATTGCCGGCCGCCTCGGCAGGCGGCAGGCGGCGCAGGAAAGTTGTGGTGAACCTCATCAGCTGCGGATTCTACGTTTCGTCGGCGGCCAGCCACTGCCGCGCCAGCGCTACCGTCAGCGCCCGCTTGTGCGCCAGCGCAAAGCCGTCGAGGGCATCGAGCGCCGCGGTCAGGGTCCGCATGTCGCGCGGCAGGTGGGTGAGCAGGTAGCCGATCACGTCGCCGCCGACGGCCAGGCCGCGCGCGGCGGCGTGCTCGCGCAGGGCCTCCGCCTTCTCGTCGTCGGCCAGCGGTTGCAGGCGGTAGACGAGGCCCCAGGCGAGCCGGGTGCGCAGGTCCTCGCGCAAGGCGAGCCGGCCGGGTGGCACCTCTCCGGCGGCCGCACAGGCGGCGTCGGCGCGCGCCCGCACGGCGTTGAGCCGGTTGAAGAGACTGATCTGGGCCGCCTCGTCGAGCTGCTCGACGTCATCGACCAGCGTCAGGCCGCCGGTGTCGGGCGCCTCGTCGGCCCGCCACGGCCGGGCCCCCGGCACGGCGGCGAGCGCCTGCAGCCGGTGGCTGCGGCCGCAGCCGGGCTCGCCCCAGAGGTAGACGATGCGTTCGCCGGCGGCGCCCGCTGCCAGCCGCCCCAGCGCTTCGACCGCCTCGGCGTTGCGCCCGATGACGAAGTTCTCCAGCGTCGGCGCAGCCGGCGCAAGCAGCTCGAGCACCAGTTGGCGAGGCGTGTTCACGGGACTGCCGGCAGGCGCGTGGGCAGCCGGCGTGGCGCGATGCGGCCTGCGCCTTGCGCCTGCCGCGCGCTGATCGGGCTCGTCGGGGATCGATGCTTCGACACTGCTCGCAAGTGTACGTAGGGCCGGCCACAGCCTGCGCCGGCGGTCGCGCGCGGCGGCGGCCGGATTGCTTGACCGCCGCGCGCGCCTCGGGGCAGCATGCGCGGTCGGCCGCAGGCGAGATCGCGGCGGCGCCGGCGGCCCGAAAGGTAGACTGACCAAACCGCGGCGCGCTGCCAACGCAGGATAGAGCTACCCCCGCGCACGAATCGTCAAACCAGAGGAGACAAGATGCGTCGATTCTTCACTGCCGCGATCGCGGCCATCTGCACCGCGCTGTCGGCGACAGCGCTGGCGCAGAACATCTCGATCGGCACCGGCGGCACCGGTGGCGTCTACTACCCCATGGGCGGCGGCATCGCCGCGGTGCTGTCGAAGTACGTGCCGGGGATGCAGGCGACTGCCGAAGTGACCGGCGGTTCGGTCGACAACCTGAAGCTGATCGCCACCGGCAAGCCCTACGTCGGCTTCTCGATGACCGACGCCGCGCAGGACGCGTACAAGGGTGAAGACAAGTTCAAGGGCACCAAGGTGCCGCTGCGGACGCTGATGGTGTTGTACCCCAACCGCATGCACGTCGTCACCGTCGAAGGCACCGGCATCACCAAGTTCGCCGACCTGAAGGGCAAGCGGGTCTCGACCGGCTCGCCGGGCAGCGCCACTGAGGTGATGGCCTTCCGTGTCATCGAGGCAGCGGGTCTCGACAAGG
>JBHJND010000022.1:0-2260 GCA_048497655.1 Caballeronia novacaledonica | reverse complement strand
TACGTGACGGTCGAGCTCGACGGCCTGCTGTTCCGCGCCGGCGCGCAGTTCACCCCCGGCGACGTGGTGGTCGGCTTCGTCGGCACGCTGATCGTGCTGGAGTTCGCGCGCCGCACCGCCGGGCTGGCGCTGCCGATCATCGCGGCGCTGTTCATCGTCTACTCGTTCGTCGGCCCGTGGATGCCCGGCGTGCTCGAGCACAAGGGCTTCAACATCGACCGCTTCTTCACCTACATCTACAGCGAGTACGGCATTTTCGGCGTCACCACGCAGGTGTCGTCGACCTACATCATCCTGTTCGTCACCTTCGCCGCGTTCCTCAACGTGTCGAAGGTCGGCGACTACATCAACGACCTGTGCAACGCGCTGTTCGGCTGGGCCCGCGGCGGCCCGGCCAAGGCGGCGGTCGCCTCAGGCGTGCTGGTGGGCACCATCTCCGGCTCGGCGGTGGCCAACGTCGTCGCCTCGGGCATGGTGACCATCCCGATGATGCGCAAGGTCGGCTACGACAAGGAAACGGCGGCGGCGATCGAGGCGACCTCGTCCACCGGCGGCCAGATCACGCCGCCGGTGATGGGCGCCGGCGCCTTCCTGATGGCCGAGATCACCGGCATCCCGTACGGCGAGATCGCCTTCGCGGCGATCATGCCGGCGCTGCTGTTCTACATCGCCTGCTGGGTGCACGTCGACCTGCACGCGATCCGGCTCGGCCTGCGCGGACTGTCGCGCAAGGAACTGCCGTCGCTCGGCCGCATGATGAGCCTGCTGTACCTGTTCGCGCCGATCGTCGTGCTGGTGTGGGCGCTGCTCGACGGGCTGTCGCCGTTCCGCGCCGGCGCGCTGGGCATCGGCACGGCGATGATCGCCGGCGTGCTGGCGTTCCGGCTGCGCGACTTCGAGATCGACGACGAGACGGCCTCCCGCTTCAGCGCGCTGCAGGTCGGCCAGCGGCTGGTCGTGCGGATCGTCTCGATCTTGCTGCTCGGCGCGATGTTCTACTTCGTGCCGGCATCGATCGCCGGTTTCGCCGAGGCCGGCATCGGCGAGTGGGGCACGTTCGCCGTCGCCCTGGTGGCGATTCTCATCCTGACGGCGCTTTTCGGCTGGAAGCGCACCGGCGACGGCCTGGTCGGCGCCGCCAAGGACTGCACGCAGCTGGTGGCGGTGTGCGCCTGCGCCGGCATCATCGTCGGCGTGATCGCGCTGACCGGCATCGGCGGCCGCTTCTCGCAGATGCTGCTGACGCTGGCCGGGGCCAGCGAATTCGTCGCCATGCTGTTCGCCGCGCTGGTGGCGCTGGTGCTGGGCATGGGCATGCCGACCACCGCCGCCTACGCCATCGCCGCCGCGGTGATCGCGCCGGGGGTGATCAAGATGGGGGTGCCGGCGATCGTCGCGCACATGTTCATCTTCTACTTCGCGGTGATCTCGGCGATCACGCCGCCGGTGGCGCTGGCCTCCTTCGCCGCCGCCGGCCTGGCGCAGTCCGACCCGTGGCGGACCTCCTGGATCGCGCTGAAAATGGGGCTGGCGACCTTCATCGTGCCGTTCATGTTCTTCTTCAGCCCGGTGCTGCTGATGCAGGGCACCTGGCCGGAGATCATCCAGGCCGGCATCACGGCGTCGATCGGCGTGCTGTTCCTCGCCGCCGGCACCGAGGGCTGGGCCCGCGGGCCGCTGTCGTTGCCGCTGCGGGTGGGCATGGTGATCGCCGCGCTGCTGTGCATCCACCCGGGAACGGTGACCGACCTGATCGGCCTGGCGCTCGGTGGCCTGATCTACGCCTGGCAGGTGCTGCACTACAGGCGACAGCGGCACGCGCCGACGCACCACTGATCCCGGGGCCGCCGGCACGCGCCGGCGGCCGTCAGCCGTACCTACGGCGCCGCGGCGAGCCGGCCTGGAGCCGCGGCCGCCGGCGTCGGCAGGGCAAAGACCAGCGGGCGGCGGGCCCAGAGCTCTCGTTCGGCGCGCGGCAGCGTCCGCATCTGTCGCAGCGCGCGGACCGCGCGGGCGCCGTCGGGCGCACCGGCCAGGTACTCATCCGCGTACGCCTGCGTCGGGTTGGGCAGGATCGCCGCCAGCCACGCCGCCTCCAGCGGCGTCAGCTCGCCCGGCCGCTTGCCGAAGTAGGCGCGCGCCGCGGCGTCGGCGCCGCAGATGCCGGGTCCCCAGTGCACCGTGTTCAGGTACAGCGCGAGGATCGCGCCCTTGCCGAGCGTGCGTTCCATCTCCACCGCGTAAAGCAGCTCGCGCAGCT
>JBHJND010000021.1:0-3622 GCA_048497655.1 Caballeronia novacaledonica | reverse complement strand
GCCGTACAAGTTCGTCGACTTCAAGCCCGGCGACATGGTGCGCGGCGAGATCTACGCCAGCTACCACATGCCGAACCGGCCGTTCTTCGACGCCATCGAGATGAAGGGCGGCGGCGACGCCACTTCGGCGGCGCGCGCGGTGTTGCAGACCGGCGAATTCGACTATGCGTGGAACCTGCAGGTCGAGGACGAGGTGCTCAAGCGGCTGGAGGCCGGCGGCAAGGGCCGCGCGATCATCGTCGACAGCGGTGACGTCGAGTTCATCCAGCTGAACACCAAGGACCCGTGGAACGAGGTCGACGGCGAGCGCGCCCACGTCAAGTCGAAGCACTTCGCGTTCAGCGAGCCGGCGGTGCGCGAGGCGATGTCGCTGCTTGTCGACCGCAAGAGCATCCAGGAGTTCATCTACGGGCGCACCGGCGTGGCGACCCCCAATTTCCTGAACAACCCGCCGAAGTTCCGCTCGCCGAACAACAAGATGGAGTTCAACGTCGACAAGGCCAACCAGATCCTCGACGCGGCCGGCTGGAAGCGCGGCGCCGACGGCGTGCGCGAGAAGGATGGTCGGAAACTGAAGCTGGTCTTCCAGACATCGGTCAACTCGCTGCGCCAGAAGGAGCAGGCGGTGATCAAGCAGAGCTGCCAGAAGGCCGGCATCGACCTGGAGCTGAAATCAGTCACCGCCAGCGTTTTCTTCTCCTCCGACGTTGCCAATCCGGACACCTACGGCAAGTTCTGGTGCGACATGCAGATGTACACCACGACCATGACCCAGCCGGACCCCGAGCGCTTCATGGATCAGTACCTGTCGCGTGAAGTCTCGGCCAAGGCCAACAAGTGGGCGTCCCGCAATATCTCGCGCTGGACCAGCGAGGAGTACGACAAGACCTACGCCGCGGCCGAGGCCGAGCTCGACCCGGTCAAGCGGGCGGCCCTGTTCATCCGCCTGAACGACCTGCCGGTCAAGGACAACGTGATCATCCCGCTGATCAGCCGGCCGCGAGTGCGCGGCTCCAACCTGAAGCTGGTCGCGCCGCTGACCGGCTGGGACCTCGACTTCTCGCAGCTGCAGAGCTGGTACCGCGAAGCCTGATCGCGGGCCGGCGGTCTGACCCGGTGGAGGCGCCGTGGGCTCCTACCTCCTGCGGCGCCTGCTGATCGCCGTGCCCAGCCTGCTGGGCATCAGCGTGGTGCTGTTCACCGTGCTGGCGCTGGCCCCGGGCGACCCGTTCGGCGAGCTGGCGCTCAACCCCAACGTGCCGGCCGAGGTGCGCATGGCGTTGCGCGCCAAGTTCGGCCTCGACGATCCGGTCTGGCAGCGCTACTTCCACTGGCTGGCGGCGATGCTGCGCGGCGACTGGGGCTTCTCCTTCATCAGCCGGGTCGACGTCGACACGCTGATCCTGCAGCGGGTGCCGGTGACGCTGGCGATCATCGGCGCCTCGCAGCTGCTGGCGCTGGCCATCGCCCTGCCGGTCGGCATCTACTCGGCGACGCGGCCGTACTCGTGGTTCGACCGCATCGCCAGCACGTTCGCCTTCGTCGGCTTCTCGCTGCCGACGTTCTTCACCGGCATCCTGCTGATCCTGATCTTCTCGATCAAGCTCGGCTGGCTGCCGTTCGTGTTCCGCGCCGACCTGTCGACCACGGGCTGGCAGTGGTGGGTGGAGATGATCAGACAGTCAGTGATGCCGATCACCGTGCTCGGGCTGTTCCAGGGCGCGAGCTGGACCCGCTACGTGCGCTCGGCGGCGCTCGACGTGATCCGCCTCGACTACGTGACCACGGCGCGGGCGAAGGGCCTGGCCGAGGGCGTGGTCGTGCTCAAGCACGTGGTGCGAAACGCGCTGATCCCGGTGGTCACGCTGGTGGCGCTGCAGATGCCGGCCATCTTCGGCGGGGCGATCGTCACCGAGCAGATCTTCCGCATCCCCGGCATCGGTTCGCTGCTGATTGACGCCATCCTGCGCAACGACACGCCGGTGATCATGGCGGTGACCTTCGTCTTCTCCTGCCTGGTGCTCGTCTTCAACCTCGTCGCCGACCTGCTGTATGGCTGGCTCGACCCCCGCATCTCCTACCGCTAGAGCCGTCGGTGCGCCGGCGCGCGGAACCTCGCCGTGGCGCGAGGCATGGCGCCGCTTCAAGCGCCACCGGCTCGCCTACGCCAGCCTGTTCGTGCTGCTGGCGCTCGTGCTGGCGGTGGCCCTCGGCCCGCTGCTGTGGAGAGTGCCGATCAACGAGATCGACTTCTCGGCGCAGCTGCAGGGTCCGTCGCTGGCGCATCCCTTCGGCACCGACGACCTCGGCCAGGACCTGCTGGCACGGATGCTCTACGGCGGCCGCATCTCGCTGGCCGTCGGCCTGGCGGCGATGACGATGGCGATCGTGGTCGGCGTGATGGTCGGCGCCGTGGCCGGCAGCTCGGGCGGCCGGCTCGACGCGGCGCTGATGTGGCTGACCGACCTGTTCCTGTCACTGCCCCAGCTGCCGCTGCTGCTGCTGATCATCTACCTGTTCCGCGACAGCCTGAAGGGCGTGTTCGGTCCGGAAGGCGGCGTCTTCATCCTGATCGTCGCCGTGATCGGCGGCTTCCGCTGGATGCCGGTGGCGAGGTTGGTGCGGGCGCAGTTCTTCTCGCTGCGGGAGAAGGAGTTCGTCGAGGCGGCACGCGCGCTCGGCGCCTCCAGGACCCGCACCGTGGTGCGGCACATCCTGCCCAACTCGCTCGGGCCGGTGATCGTCGCCGGCACGATCGACATCGCCGCGGCGATCATCGCCGAGTCGACGCTGTCGTTCCTCGGGCTGGGCTTTCCGCCGGATATCCCGACCTGGGGCCGGATCCTTTTCGACAGCAAGGACCACATGGACATCGCCGCGCACTGGGCGCTCTTCCCCGGCGCGGCGATCTTCCTCACCGTGCTGACGATCAACTTCGTCGGCGACGGCCTGCGCGACGCGCTCGACCCGCGCAGGGTCCTGTAGTGGCCATGGAGCAGGGTGCCAACGGTCGCCTGCTGGAGATCCGCGGGCTGAAGACGCACTTCCAGACCGACGACGGCTGGCTGCACGCGGTCGACGGGGTGGACATCGCGGTCGACCGCGGCGAGACGGTCGGCGTGGTCGGCGAATCCGGCTGCGGCAAGTCGGTGACGGCGATGAGCGTGCTGAAGCTGCTACCGATGCCGCCCGGGCGCATCGTCGCCGGGCAGATCCTGTGGCAGGGTCGCGACCTGGTGCCGCTCGGCGCCGGGCCGATGCGCGCGATCCGCGCCAAGGAGATCGCGATCGTCTTCCAGGAGCCGATGACGTCGCTGAACCCGGTGTACACGGTCGGCGAGCAGATCGCCGAAGTGATCCGGCTGCACGAGAAGCTGCCGCGCCGGGCGGCGACGGAGCGCGCCGTCGAAATGCTGAAGCTGGTGCATATCCCGACGCCGGAGCGGCGCGTGCACGACTACCCGCACCAGTTCTCCGGCGGCATGCGGCAGCGGGTGATGATTGCGATGGCGCTGTCGTGCAACCCGAAGCTGCTGATCGCCGACGAGCCGACCACCGCACTCGACGTGACGATCCAGGCGCAGATCCTCGAACTGCTCGGCGAGCTGAAGGCGAAGTTCGG
>JBHJND010000020.1:0-2904 GCA_048497655.1 Caballeronia novacaledonica | reverse complement strand
CGTCTGCATGCTGTTGAAGTACTGCACCCGCCACAGGTTGCGCAGCGTGGTCGAGGTGATGCGGCAGTTGCCGAAGCCGCGCGACAGGATCGCCACCGGCCCGACCGGGGCGGCCTGCTCGAGCACGGCCTGGTCCTCGGGTGTCAGCGGCAGCAGCGACAGGTTGATCACGTGCGTCGGCTGGCCGGCGCGGAAATGCAGCACCTGCTCGCGGATCTCGGTCAGCAGCGCCGGCGAGTTCATCGCGCCGCGCGGCAGCTCGAACGGCGCCAGGTGCGTCGTCGCCGCGCGCTGCGCCCGCTCGAGCGCCACCGGCGGCACCGGGCAGGCGTGCAGCCAGTCGTGCTGCACGCTGCCGTCGGCGCGCAGGTGCAGCTCGCGCCAGACGCCGGCGAACACGGTCTCCTGGATGCGGACCTCGGCGCCGTCGCCGTTGCGGGTGGCGATGCGCACCGACACCTCGCCCTCGCCGAGCGACTCGTTCAGCACGCGCAGCACACCGGCCGGCAGCGCCGACAGCTCGACGCGCGGCGTGGCGCCGTCGTCCATCTGCTCGACGAAGCGGGCGAGCAGCCGGCGGGCGGCGGCGATGCTGGCTGCGTCGGCGTCCTCCGGCACCTGCGGCATCGAGAAGGCCGGCGCCTCGAGCGGGAAGGGCATGTAGCTGAAGCTGTCGTCGTCCGGCTGCGAAACGGGGCCGATGGCGCCGTCCGTGGCGCGAACGGGAATCGGGAACTCTTTCATCGCACTCCTCTGGCAACAGGGATCGGCAGCTGGTCAGTGGCAGCCGCGCGCGGCGCCGCCGCCGTCAGCCGTGACCGCAATGCCGACGGTCGGCGGGCGCGTCGGCTCCGAGTCGAGCAGGCGCGAAAGCTCGTCGAGGTAGACCTGCCAATCGCGCAGGCCGTCGATGGCGCCGACGTAGTGGCCGCCTTTCAGCAGCACCAGCGCCGGCCAGCGGCGGAAGCCGTAGCGCGGCGCCAGCGTGCGTGCCGCCGCCGGCAGCAGCACGCCGGTGCGGAAGCGCTCGGGCAGCGCCCGCGCCAGCTCGGGCACGATCACCGCCAGGTCGAGCGTCTCGCGATAAAGCGCCGGGTCCTCGGTGAACACCAGCAGCGCCGCCCCCGGCTCGCCTGCCCATGCGTCGAGGCTGTCCGGCTCGAGCACGGCCGCGCCGCACAGGCCGACCAGGCGCTCGAGCAGCGGGTGCATGGGGCGCGCGGCGGCGGGTGCGACGGCAGGCGCGGCGGCTTCGGCGCTCATCGGTTCGGTTCCTCGTTCAGCGGGGGCGGAGGTGTTCGGGCAGTTGCGGAGTGCGCTCGACCAGGTCGGCGAACAGCGAATCGAGCGCCCGGCTCTGCGGTTCGTCCGGGGCGGCGCCGGCGTCCAGCGCGATGGCGAGCGCCGACAGCGCATCGAGGATCTGCCGCGCCTCGGCCTCGTCGAGCACGCGCCGCGCCGCGCCGTGGAAGGTCAGCACCCAGGTGCCCGGCGGCTGGCTGCCGACGATCAGCATGTCGAGCGTGTGCCGCGCGACGGTGCCGTCGGCAGCCTGGCTGGCCGCGATGGCCACCAGGCCGTCGATGCTCTCGATCCGCATGGGCACGCCGACGCACATCAGCGCGACTCCAGGTCGTGGCGCCGGTTCAGGAAACGCGCGTCGCCGATGCGGCAGGCCTCGTCCGCCGCCGGGCGGCCGGACTCGTACTCCTGCAGTGCCAGCGGCGCGGCATTCAGGCGCTCCGGCGCGTCGCCGCTGCGCGGCTCGGCGGGGAAACCCCACTGCGCCAGTTCGAGCGCGGCCAGTTCCACGGCAAGCGGCAGCCGCTCGCGGACGCAGCCGCTCAGGCTGCCGCCGAAGTCCGACAGCCGCTCCGGCTGCACGCCGATCAGCGTCAGCTTCGGCGGGAAGCGCCCCTGCAGGTCGGCGACCGCCAGCAGTTCCTGGAAACTCTGCTGGTGCAGGCTCATTTTGGTCCCCGCCCAGGCCGGGACCTCGCGGTCGCGCAGCACGCGCAGGCTGCCCGGCTGCAGGCCGAAGTCGATCGCGTCGAAGACCAGCACCGCGCCGCGGCTGACCACCGGCTCGAGCAGGTTCAGGCCCTGCGTGCCGCCGTCGAGCAGCTCGACCGCCTCGGGCAGCGCGTAGGCGGCGTGCAGCGCCTCGACCGCCCGCACGCCGAAGCCCTCGTCGGCCCACAGGACGTTGCCGATGCCCAGCACCAGCGCGCCGCCCAGGGGACACCCGTTCCCGCCTTCACCCGCCATGGTGTTACGTAGTCCGTAACAAAAGAGAATGGGCGGACGTTAAGCCGCGGCGGGCTTCGCGCGTTGACTTGAGTCAAGACGAAACCCGACTCCAGCATCCGGCCCGGGGTCTTGGAAGATCGCCACGGGGCGGGCAATCCCGCCCGGCGGCGCGGCGGCCGCATCCGCTTCCCGCCGCCCGCGGGCGGCAGCGCGTTTCAGCCGTTCAGAACTTCAGCCGCTTGGCGGCCTCGTGCAGGTCCCAGTCGCACTGAAGCTGCATCCAGAAGGTCGCCTCGTTGCCGAAGTAGCGCGCCAGGCGCACCGCGGTGTCAGCGGTGATGCCGCGATGGCCGCGGATCAGCTCGTTGACCCGCCGTCGCGAGATGCCCAGCGAGGTGGCCAGCGCCTGCTGGGTGATGCCCAGCGGCTTGAGAAAGCGCGTGTCGAGAAAGTACCCCGGATGCACCGGGGCGCGTCGGGACGCCAGCCGGGGAGCGCGCGGCGCGCGCGCCGGCCCCGCTGCCGCGGGTCCGCGCGCCGCCGTCTTGGTGCGCGCCATGCTCGTCATCATGGACGGTCAGGGCTTCTGGACCCGCCAGCCGTTGACCATCGTGCTGATGATCGTCTCCTTGGTAAAGACGTCCTGGCGTATCA
>JBHJND010000019.1:0-3933 GCA_048497655.1 Caballeronia novacaledonica | reverse complement strand
ATCTCGCCGCGCAGCCACAGCCGCACGTCGGTGGCGACCTGGTCGTTGCGCGAGCGCCCTGTGTGCAGGCGCTTGCCGGCGTCGCCGACCAGCTCGGTCAGCCGTCGCTCGATGTTCAGGTGCACGTCCTCGAGCGCCAGTTGCCAGCTGAATTCGCCGCGCTCGATCTCGCCGCGGATCGCTGCCAGGCCGCGTTCGATGTCGGCCAGGTCCTGCGCCGACAGCACGCCGACGCGGGCGAGCATCGACGCGTGCGCCAGCGAGCCTTCGATGTCGGCCAACGCCAGCCGGCGGTCGAAGCCGACGCTTGCCGTGTAGCGAAGCACGAAGTCGGCCACCGGCTCGCCGAAGCGGCCCGACCATCCGCTGTTCTTCCGATCGAGAGAAGAGGAGTGTGCTGACATAATCGGCGGCGCTGATCTTCGGAGTGGCGTGGCGGGCAGCCGGCCCCGATTTCGGCGGGGGAGAGACTCAGTTGCGGGCTGCGTTGCGCCAGCGGCAGTGTAAGAGCTTGTCGGGCCGGTCCGGACGCCTCGCGCCCGGCTGGCGGCACCGATGACGGCAAAGGACGTGCTCGGCCAGCCGGTGGCCGCCAGCCGCGCCGAGACGGCGGCGCCGACGCCCCAGCAGGTGGTGCCGGACGGCTGCAACCTCGGCGTGGTGCTGCGCGTGGCGCTCGGCGCCAACGCGGTGGTCGCGCTGGCGGTGCTGGTCAGCCACGCCGGCTGGCCGGCCGCGTGGGCGCGCTTCGTCGAACTGTCGGCGCTGCTCGAGCCGTCGCTGCTGATGTCGCTGCTGGCATGGTGCGCGTTGCGCCGCTTCCTGCCGCAGCTGTCCCTGAGCTGGCAGCGCTTGCTCGCCTGGCTGACGCCGGCGGCGTGCACGGCCGTGACCCTGCTGATCATCGGCCCGATCGGCCCGGACCTGTCGGCCGGACCGCGCTGGGCGGCGCTGCTGGTGGCGCTGGCCATCGGCATCGCGGTCCAGCACTACTTCGAACTGCGCGCGCGCGCCTTTTCGCCGGCCGTGACCGAGGCGCGCTTCCAGGCGCTGCAGTCGCGCATCCGGCCGCACTTCTTCTTCAACAGCCTGAACGCGGTGATCGCCGTGGTGCGCTCCGATCCGCTGCGCGCCGAGCGGATGCTGGAGTCGGTCGCCGACCTGTTCCGCGCGATCATGGGCGACGTGCGCAAGCTGGTGCCGCTGGAGCAGGAGCTGGATCTTTGCCGCAAGTACGTCGAGATCGAGCAGACGCGCCTCGGCGAGCGCCTGCAGGTCGACTGGGACATCGGCGCCGTGCACCCGCGCGCGCGCGTGCCGCAGCTTCTGCTGCAGCCGGTGATCGAGAACGCGGTGCGCTACGGCGCGGAGAAGCAGGCCGGTGACTGCCGTATTGTCGTGCGGGTCCGCCAGCTCGGCTTCCGGCTCGAGATCTTCGTCAGCAACCCGGTGGCCAAGGACCCGTTGCAGCGCGAGGGCAACCAGATCGGGCTGGCCAACATCCGCGGCCGGCTGGCTTTGATCTACGATCTCGAAGGCGAACTGACGACGAGCGTTCGGCACGACCGGTTCGAGCTGACGATGACCATTCCAGTGGAGAAGCGAGCCAGCGGATGACAACCAAGATCCTGATCGTTGACGACGAGCCGCCGGCGCGGGTGCGCATGCAGCAGCTGCTTGCGGAGATAAGCGCGCAGTTCCCGACGCAGGTCGTCGGCGCGGTGGACAGCGGCAAGGCGGCGCTGGAGGCGGTCGACCGCGACGCGCCGGACATCGTGCTGCTCGACATCTCGATGCCCGGCATGAGCGGCATCGAGGTCGCCCGCCACCTCGCCGTTCGCGAGAACCCGCCGGCGGTCGTCTTCGTCACCGCCCACGACGAGCATGCGCTGGAGGCCTTCGAGGTGCGCGCGCTGGACTACCTGCTCAAGCCGGTGCGCGTCGACCGCCTTGCCGCATCGCTGGCGCGCGCCAGGAGGCTGGCGCAGAACGAGCCGCGGCTGGAGGAAGTGGCACGCGCGCTGGGCAGCCAGCGCACGCACCTGACGATCTCCGAGCGAGGCCGCATGTCGCTGGTGCCGGTCGAGGACATCGTGTTCCTGCGTGCCGAGCTGAAGTACGTCACCATCCGCACGGCACAGCGCGAGCACCTGACCGAGGAGTCGCTGACTTCGCTGGAGGAGGAGTTCGGGCCGCGCTTCGTGCGCGTCCACCGCAACACGCTGGTGGCGCGCAGGTCGATCCGCGCCTTCGAGCGCGTGCGCGGCCAGGTGCACGGCGACGGCGAGGGCGGCGAAGGGCACTGGGAGGTGCTGCTGAAGGAACTCCCCGACCGCCTGCCGATCTCGCGGCGGCAGTGGCCGCTGGTCAAGCAGACGGCGCTTTCCTGAGCGGCGCCGCGGCCGTTCAGCGGTCGGCGAATCGCTGCACCGGCACGCCGGCGACCGACACGCGCAGCATCAGCAGCCGGCCGGCCGTGGGGTGCCGAGCCAGCGTCGCCGCGTCCAGCCCGTGGCGCGCCGTCGTTACGAACAGCGTCCGCATGTCGGGTCCGGCAAAGCACGGCATCGTCGGCCGCGGCTCGGGCAGGTCGATCTGCTGCTCCAGTTTGCCGTCGAAATCGAAGCGGTTCAGGCAGCCGGCGCTGACGCCGGCGCTCCAGTAGCCGCCGGCGACGTCGCAGGCGCCGCCGTCGGGCCGGCCGAGCTTGTCGGTCAGGGTGCGGATTGCGGTGCGGCTGCCGACCATGCCGGTGGCCGGATCGAAGTCCCAGCGGTCGATAGTCGGCCCGCGCGAATCCGAGTGGAACATCGCGCGGCCGTCGGCCGACCATGCCAGCCCGTTGGAGACGCGGTAACCGGTGCTGATCCGGCGGCAGCGGCCGTCGGCGCTGATCCGGTACAGGCTGCCCACGGGAGAGCGCTCCGGCGTTTCCTCGATCGAGCCGACCCAGAACGCACCGTCCGGCCCGACCTTGCCGTCGTTCAGGCAGTGCTCCGGCCGGTCGGGCTCAGGCTTGACCAGCAGTTCGAGCGCGCCGGTGGCCGGCGTGAAGAAGTACACGCCGTCGGCCAGGGCCAGCAGCAGCCGTCCGGAGCGGGTCAGGCCGATCGAGCAGACCTTCTGTTCGAAGTGATAGTGATGGTGCGAGCGCGGCGCCAGGGTGGCGTCGGAGCCCGTCTCGAAATCGAGCGAGTGCAGCGAGCGGGCCTCGATGTCGGCCCACCAGAGGCGGCCTGCCTGTGCGTCCCAGGTCGGCGCCTCGGCCAGTTCGAACGGCCCGAGCGAAGCTCCGTCGGCCAGGGCGAGCGCCGTGGGAGGCTGCAGGATCTCGATCGGCGCGGGCGGGTTCATCGGTTCGGGTGCGGGCCGCGCCGCAGACGGGCGCGCGGCAGCGCAGCACGGGCAACGGTACACCCGGCTGCTCCGCGATGAGGAGCGATATTCCGCATCGCGAAGTTCAAGGCGGGTTTTAGTGGCGCCGATCGAGACGGCGCGGCCGCGCCGGCACGGCGGACGCCTTCAGCTGGCGCAGCCCGCCTCGGGCGGGACCGCCGCGCCGATGCGCTCCGGTGGTGCAATCCGGTAGCCGTACTTCACCGCCGTCATCTCGGCGAGGATCGACACGGCGATCTCCGGCGGCGTGCGGGCGCCGTTCTTCAGCCCGACCGGGCCGTGCAGGGCGGCGAGCTGCGCCTCGGTCAGGCCGAATTCGAGCAGGCGCTCGCGCCGCTTGGCCTGGTTTCGGTGCGAGCCGATGGCGCCGACGTAGAACGCCTCGGACTTCAGCGCCTCGATCAGCGCCAGGTCGTCCAGCTTGGGGTCGTGGGTCAGGGCGATGATCGCCGTGTTGCGGTCGGGCCGGATGTCGATCACGGTGTCGTCGGGCATCGTGCGGACCAGCTCGGTGCCGGGAACCAGCCAGCCGTCGGC
>JBHJND010000018.1:0-9966 GCA_048497655.1 Caballeronia novacaledonica | reverse complement strand
GGCGGCGTCCGCAGCGCGGTCGCCCAGCAGGGCCAGCGCAGCTGGCGGCAACCGCACCTCGCGTGGCTGCCTCCCGGCGACGCGGATCACTGCGTCATCCGTGTCGACATCGTTCCAGCGCAGCGCCAGCGCCTCCTCGATCGTCAACCCGCACAACAGCAGCACCGCTGCGCAGCGCGCATCCGCATCGGCACCGCGCAGCAGCCCCGCCACTTCGTCCGCGGTCAGCTCGCGCGGCAACGCCAGCGGCGCGGCAAGCCGCGGCCGGTCATCGATCGTCAGCTGCCGATTCAGCGCCGAATGTGCCAGTTCCGGGAGGCTCTGCCCCGGCAGCAGCGTTCCGGCCAGCACCGGCTGCGTGACCAGCACCGACGGGCGCGGGGCGGGGCGGTTGAACAGTTCGACCAGCCACATCGCCCCCAGCGCCAGCAGCAGGGCGCCGGCGAGGACGATCCCGGCGTCGCGCCAGTAGTGCGGGCGCCACGGTTCCTTCGGGATCACCGCCTGCTCGAGGATCTGCAGCGCCGGCGCGCGCGAGCGCTGCGTGGCGCCGAGCCGCACCTGCCGCTGCAGCGCCTCCTGATAGGCCTTCTCCAGCTGCCCCAGTTCCTCCTGCAGCGACTTGTACTGCGAGAAGCGGGCGGCGAAGGCGCCGACCTGCTGCTTGCCGGCGGCGATCTGCAGCTGCAGGCGCCGCGTCGACTCGCGGGCGGCGGCGAGTTCCTGCTCGGCCTCCTCCAGCGCGCTGCTCTGGCCGACCGCCCGCTGCGCCTTGATCTGCTCTTCCAGTTCGGCCAGGCGCACGCGCAGGGCGCGCGCCTGCGGGTCCATCTCGAGGTACTCCGGCGTGTAGCGGCGTCCCATCTCGCGCAGTTCCTCGCGGATCTGCGAGGCCCGCGCCTCGAGCGCCGCCAGCGTCGGGTTGTCCCGGGCGCGCACCACGCCCTTGCCCTGGGCGGCTGCGGCACGCAGCGATTCGGCCTTGCCCTCGGCCTCGGTCAGGCGCTTGTTGGCGTCCTTCTGCGCCGCGGCCAGTCCCTGCATCTCGGCGAGGATGCTGTTCTCCTCGCGCTCCGGCGAGACGATGCTGTGGCGGACGCGGAACTCCTCGACGGCGCGGCGCTTGGCGGCGACCGCCTCCTGCAGGCGGAGCACCTCCTCGTCGGTGCTGGCGGCGGCCTCGGTGGTGCTTTCCTGGTAGGCCTGCGCGACGTGCGCGCGATAGACCTCGCCGATGCCGACCAGCAGCGCGGCCGGCAGTTCCGGCTCGGCGCCGACGGCGGCCAGCTCGACCACCTGCGTGCCGTCGACCGCGTTGACGGTCAGCGAGGACTGCAAGCCGAGGATCGGGTCGAGGCCGAGCTTCGACAGGTCGTGGCCCGCGCCGCGCAGCTGCTCGGCGACCCGCTCGATGAGCGGGCGGCTGGTCAGCGTCTGCACCTCGGTGAGGAAGGCCTGCTTGCCGTCCTGCGGGGCGGTCTCGACCCTGACGGTGCCGGTCGTGACGCTTGACTGCAGCACCATGCTGGGCGGCGTGATCTGCAGCCGCGCGGTGGCGCGGTACTCGGCCGGCCGCAGGAAGTCCCATGTCAGGCCGACGGCCGCCGTGACCAGGAACACGCCGAGGAACACGCGCAGCCGCCGGCGGTTGGCGCGCCGCGTCTCCGCCCCGAACGACGGCCCCAGCTGTTCAGGATCGATCTCGCGCATCGGTGGGTGCAGGTTCGGGGCGACGTGACTCGCGGTTTGGTCGGCGCAGAACCGGCCGGCAGCGCGGAAACCCGCGCCGGCTGCCGTGGTGCAAGGGCCGATCGATCCTAGCATCGGCGTCCCGCCGGGGCGGCAGTCGGCGCCGGGGTGCGACAATCGGCGCGCTGCACCGGCCCGCCGGCCCGCGCGGGCCGCAGGCGACCAGACAAGTACCGACGATGGCCCTTCCTCCGCCGGCTGATGCAATCGCCGAGTGCGGCACGCGGTGAGCCGGCGATGAGCGCCGTGCCGCGACTCGCGCTGCGCGGGATCACCAGGCGCTATCCCGGCGTCGTCGCCAACGACGGCGTGTCGCTCGAGGTCGGCTCCGGCGAGATCCACGCCATCCTCGGCGAGAACGGCGCCGGCAAGAGCACGCTGGTGAAGATCATCGCCGGCGCGGTGGCGCCGGATGCGGGAACCATCGAATTCGACGGGCGGCCGGTCGCCAGCGCCGACCCCGCCGCCGCGCGCGCGATCGGCGTGGCGATGGTCTACCAGCACTTCTCGCTGTTCGACAGCCTGACGGTGGCGGAGAACATCGCGCTCGGCCTCGACCGGCGACTTGGCCGGGGCGAGCTCGCCGCGGCGATCCGCGCCGCCGGCGAGCGCTACGGCATGCGGATCGACCCGCAGGCGCACGTGCACGACCTGTCGATGGGCGAGCGGCAGCGAGTGGAGATCGTGCGCGCGCTGCTGGCGCAGCCGAGGCTGCTGATCCTCGACGAGCCGACCTCGGTGCTGACGCCGCAGGCCGCCGAGGCGCTGTTCGCAACGCTGCGCCAGCTGGCTTCGGAAGGCGTCAGCGTGCTTTTCATCAGCCACAAGCTCGACGAGATCCGGCGCCTGGCCAGCCGATGCACGGTGATGCGGTCGGGGCGGGTGGTCGCGGTGGTCGATCCGCGCAGCGAGTCGGAGCAGTCGCTGGCTCGGCTGATGATCGGCGGCCAGCCGCCGCAGATCGCCGCGCACGACACCGCGCCGGGCCGGGCGAGGCTGCTCGTCGATGGCCTGCGCCTGTCGGAAGGCGGCGAGGCGCTGTCGTTCGAGGTGCGCTCGGGCGAGATCGTCGGCATCGCCGGCATCTCCGGCAACGGGCAGAACGCGCTGATGGCGCTGCTCGCGGGCGAGCGGGCGTCGCCCGCGGCGTCGATCCGGCTCGACGGCCAGCCGGTCGGCGCGCTCGGGCCACGCCGGCGGCGCGCGCTCGGCCTGCGCTACGTGCCGGAGGAGAGGATCGGCCACGGCGCGGTGCCGGAGCTGTCGCTGGTCGACAACGCGCTGCTGACCGTCGACCGCCTGCAGCAGCGGGGCTTCGTGCGTGCGGCGGCAGCGGCGGCGTACGCCGGCGAAGTCGTGCATCGCTTCGACGTGCGCTGCGCCGGCACCCATGCGCGCGCCGGCTCGCTGTCGGGCGGCAACCTGCAGAAGTACCTGGTCGGCCGCGAGGTGCTGGCCGAACCCTCGGTGCTGCTGGTCAACCAGCCGACCTGGGGCGTCGACGTCGGGGCGGCGGCGGCGATCCGCAACTCGCTGGTCGCGCTGCGCACGCGCGGCTGCGCGGTGCTCGTCGTTTCCGAGGAGATCGACGAGCTGTTCGAGCTTGCCGACCGCCTGATGGTGATGGCCGGCGGGCGACTGTCGCCGGCGGTCGCCGCGCATGGCCTGCCGGTCGACGAGCTCGGCCGCTGGATGGCCGGCCGCTGGCCGACGGCGCAGCCGTGATGCGACTGCCTGCGACCAGGCTGGCGCTGGTGCCGCGCGGTTCGCCGTCGCTGCTCTGGACGTGGGCCTCGCCGCTGCTGGCGCTGGGGCTTACGGTCGTCTGCGGCATGCTGCTGTTCGGCCTGCTCGGAAAATCGCCCTGGCAGGCGGTCAGCATGTTCTTCGTCGAGCCGCTGGCAAGCAAGCGCGGCGTGGCGGAAGTGCTGCTGAAGGCGACGCCGCTGGCGCTCTGCGCGGTCGGCCTGTCGCTCGCCTTCCGCGCCAACGTGTGGAACATCGGCGCCGAGGGGCAGCTGATTGCCGGCAGCATTGCCGCCGCGGCGGTGGCGCTGGCCGGCGCCGGGAGCGGCGGCTGGCTGGTGGTTGCGGCAATAGTCGCGGCGGCGGCCGGCGGCATGGCCTGGGCGTCGGTCACCGCGTGGCTGCGCGATCGTTTCAACGCCAACGAGATCCTGGTCAGCCTGATGCTCGTCTACGTGGCGCAACTGCTGCTGTCGTACGTTGTGCACGGACCGATGAAGGACCCGGCGGGCTTCGGCTTCCCGCAGAGCCCGATGTTCGATCGCGCTGCCCGCCTGCCGTTGCTGCTCGACGGCACGCGGCTGCACGTCGGCTCGCTGCTGGCGCTGGCGGCGGCGGCCGCCGCGTGGCTGGTGCTGGCGCGCAGCGTGATCGGCTTCCAGCTGCGGGTAGCCGGCCTGGCGCCGCGCGCCGCCCGCTACGCCGGCTTCTCGTCGCGCCGCGTGCTGTGGACGACGCTGCTCGTCTCCGGCGCGCTGGCCGGCATCGCCGGCGGCGCCGAGGTCGCCGGCCCGATGGGACAGCTGACGCCGTCGGTGTCGCCCGGCTACGGCTTCGCGGCGATCATCGTCGCCTTCGTCGGTCGCCTGCATCCGGTCGGCGCGGTCGCCGCGTCGATCCTGATGGCGCTGTTCTACATCGGCGGCGAGCTGTCGCAGTCGCGGCTTGGCATGCCTTCGTCGCTGACCGGCGTCTATCAGGGCCTGCTGCTGCTGTTCCTGCTCGGCGCCGACACGCTGATCGTCAACCGCCTGCGCCTGCGCGCGGCGGCCGCCTAGATGGAAACCGTCGCGACGCTCGCCGCCGCCAGCATCGCCGCCGGCACGCCGATGCTGCTGGCGGCCATCGGCATCCTGGTCCACGAGCGCACCGGCGTGGTCAACCTGGGCGTCGAAGGGATGATGCTGATGTCGGCGATCGTCGCCTTCGCGGTGACGCACGACAGCGGCAGCCACGCGCTCGGCTTCGCGGCGGGAATGCTCGCCGGCGCGCTGCTGGCCGCCGTGTTCGCCTTCTTCGCCCTCGTCCTGCACGCCAACCAGTACGCCACCGGGCTGGCGATCGCGCTGCTCGGCACCGGCGCCTCCGCCTTCATCGGCCTGCCTTACTCCGGGCAGGGCCTGCCGGCGCGCGGCGCCGACGGCATCGCCGTGCTGCGCGACCTGCCGCTTGCCGGCCCTGTCCTGTTCGGCCATCACCCGCTGGTGTACGTGGCGCTGCTGCTGGTGCTGGCGGTGGCATGGATGCTGTTCCGCACGCGTGCCGGGCTGGTGCTCCGCGCGGTGGGCGAGTCGCCGGAGTCGGCGCACGCGGTCGGCATCCCGGTGCGCGGCGTGCGCCTGGCGGCGCTGCTGTTCGGCGGCGCCTGCACCGGTCTGGCCGGTGCGTACCTCGCCACCGTCTACACGCCGCTGTGGGCGGAGAACATGACCGCCGGCCGTGGCTGGATCGCGCTGGCGCTGGTCGTCTTCGCCACCTGGCGGCCGCTGCGGGTGCTCGTCGGCGCCTATCTGTTCGGCGGCGTGACGATGCTGCAGCTGTACCTGCAGGGCATCGGCGTGCAGGCGCCGTCGCAGCTGATGTCGATGGCGCCGTACCTGGCGACGATCGTCGTGCTGGCGCTGATCTCGCGCAACCCGCGCTGGATCCGGCTGAACATGCCGGCATCGCTCGGCAAGCCGTTCAACCCGAACGCCTGAGTTGGAGCGCCGCCCCGGTGCGGCACCGGCCGAAGGGTAAAATCCGCCGCTTTTGCGGAGGCAGCGATGCGGATCATGCGTTGGGCGACGGTGGCGGCGGTGTCGATGCTGGCGATGGCCTGCGGCAAGCAGGAGCCTGCGGCGCCGCCAAAGGTTGAAGCGAAGGCGGAGGCCAAGGCCGCGCCGCCCGCCAAGGCAGAGCCGCTGAAGGTCGGTTTCGTCTACGTCAGCCCGATCGGCGATGCCGGCTGGACCACGCAGCACAACCGCGGCCGCGAGCAGATGCAGGCGGCGCTCGGCGAGAAGGTCACCACCAGCTTCGTCGAGAAGGTGCCGGAGGGCGCCGACGCCGAGCGGGTCATCCGCGACCTCGCCGCGCAGGGCCACAAGCTGATCTTCACCACCTCGTTCGGCTTCATGAACCCGACGGTCAAGGTCGCCGAGGAGTTCCCGGACGTGAAGTTCGAGCACGCCACCGGCTACAAGCGCGCGGCCAACGTCGGCACCTACAACGCCCGCTTCTACGAAGGCCGCTACGCCGCCGGCGTGCTGGCCGGCAAGATGACGAAGACCAACACGCTGGGCTATGTCGGCGCATTCCCGATCCCCGAGGTGCTGCAGGGGATCAACGCCTTCACTCTCGGCGCGCGCAGCGTCAACCCGAAGGCGCAGGTGCGGGTGATCTGGGTCAACTCCTGGTACGACCCGGGCAAGGAGCGCGACGCCGCCAACGCGCTGATCGGGCAGGGCGCCGACATCGTCACCCACCACACCGACTCGAGCGCGGTGGTCGCCAGCGCCGAAGAGAAGGGCAAGATGGCGATCGCCTATCACTCGGACATGTCGCGCTTCGGACCGAAGGCGCAGCTGGCTGCGGTCACCCACCACTGGGGCGAGTACTACACGAGGACGGCGCAGAGCGTGCTCGACGGCAAGTGGAAGCCGGGCAACATGTGGGGCGGCATGAAGGACGGCATGATCAAGATCGAGGCGTTCGGCGCGTCGGTGCCGAAGGACGTGGTCGAACTGGTCGAGGCCAAGGCGGCGGCGATCAGGGCCGGCCAGTTCCATCCGTTCACCGGCCCGATCGCCGCCAACGACGGCAAGGAGATCGCCGCCGCGGGCGCCGTGCTCACCGACGAGCAGCTCGGCAAGATGGACTACTACGTGCAAGGCGTGGTCGGCAAGGTGCCGGCGGCAGGCTCCTGATCCGGCGCCGATCACCCGGGCCGCGATTGCTGTCGCCGCCGGCGGCAGCAGGCTGCGGCCCTTTCCCGGCTTCCCGCCATGGCACGCACCGCGCTCCGCGGCCGACTGATCGACTTCGTCGGTGATCCGACCCACTCGGCTTCCGCGGTGCGGGTGGTCGACGACGGCCTGCTGCTGATCGACGACGGCCACATCGTCGCCCGCGGCGAGTACGGCTCGGTCGCCGGCACGCTCGGCCGCGACGACCAGGTGACCGACTTCTCGGGCTGCCTTCTGATGCCCGGCTTCGTCGATGCGCACACGCACTTCCCGCAGCTCGACGTCATCGCCTCGCCGGCGAGCGGGCTGCTGGAGTGGCTGACGCAGCACACCTACCCGGCCGAGGCGCGGTTCGCCGATCCGACGGTCTGCGAGGAGGCGGCGCGGTTCTTCTTCGACGAGCTGGCGGCCAACGGCACGACCAGCGCCTGCGTGCTCGGCACCGTCCATCCGCAGTCGGTCGAGGCGCTGTTCACCGAGGCGCAGGCGCGAGGCGTGCGGCTGGTGGCCGGCAAGTGCCTGATGGACCGCAACTGCCCGCCGGAGCTGCGCGACGAGGGCGACGGCGGCGTCTACCGGAGCCTCGAGCTGGCCGATCGCTGGCACGGCAGGGACCGGCTCGCCTACGCGATCACGCCGCGCTTCGCTGCCGGTTGCAGCGACCGGCAGCTGAAGCTGGCCGGCGAACTGGCCGCCGCGCGCCCCGACCTGTATGTGCAGAGCCACCTGGCGGAGAACGAGGACGAGGTCCGCTGGGTGCGCGAGCTCTTTCCGCGGGCGCGCAGCTATCTCGATGTCTACGAATCGTTCGGCCTGCTGCGCAGCCGCTCGATCTACGCCCACTGCATCTGGCTCGACGCCGTCGACCGGCAGCGCTTCGCGCGAGCGCGAGCCGTGGCGGCCGTATGCCCGACCTCGAACCAATTTCTGGGCAGCGGCGCCTTCGACTTCCGGGCGGCCGAGCAGGCCGGCATGAGCATCACGCTAGGCACCGACGTCGGCGGCGGGCAGTCGTTCTCCATGCTGGCGACGATGCGCGCGGCGCATGACGTGGCGCGGATGCGGGGAACCGCGCTCGGCGCCTCGCAGCTGTTCTACTGGGCCACGCGCGGCGCCGCGCAGGCGCTCGACTGGGACGACCGGGTGGGCACGCTCGACTGCGGCGCGGAGGCCGACGTGATCGCGCTCGACCCGGCCGCCACGCCGCTGCTCGCCAGGCGCACCGTGGCGGCAGATTCCGTCGAGCAGCTGCTGTTTGCGCTCATGGTCCTCGGCGACGACCGTGCCGTCCGGGAAACTTTCATCGCCGGGCGGCCGTCGAAGAGCAGGCGCCGGCTTGCCACTACGGCGATGTCGGCCGCCGACAACGCGCGCTCCCGCGAGATCGCCCGGCGTTTCATGGGGCGGCTGAGGGGCGCACCAGGCGGCGGGGTCCTGAAGCCCTGAGCGGCTGCTGCTGCTGGCCATAGCACGGGGCGCGAGCCATAGGGACCGTCAAACCATGACAGTGAGCGACCTCATCAGGCAGGCGGCGCGGATGGCCTCGCGCGACTGGCGCGCCGGCGAACTGCGCCTGCTGGCCGCGGCGCTGGTGGTGGCCGTGGCGGCGGTGACCAGCGTCGGCTTTCTAGTCGACCGCATCCGCATCGGGCTGCAGCGCGATGCGACGCAACTGCTCGGCGCCGACGTCGTGCTCAGCTCCGACCGGCCGGTCGACGAGGCGCTGAAGCAGCGCGCCCGCGGCGCCGGCCTGCAGCTTGCCGAGACGGTGACCTTTCCGAGCATGGCGATCAGCGAGGCGGACGCCGAGGCCACCACGCTGGCGGCGGTGAAGGCCGTGTCCGACCGTTACCCGCTGCGCGGCAGCGTTCGGGTTGCCGGCGATGTCGACGGCGCCGATGCGCCGGCCGCCGGCGTGCCGCAGCCCGGCACCGTGTGGGCGGACGCGCAGGCGCTCAACGGCCTGCGCATCAAGGTCGGCCAGCGACTTCGCCTGGGCGAGAGCACCTTCACCGTGGCGCGCATCATCACGGTGGAGCCCGACCGCGGCGCGCAGTTCATCAACTTCGCGCCGCGCCTGATGGTCAACATCGCCGACCTGCCGGCCACGCAGCTGATCCAGCCGGGCGCGCGCGTGACCTATCGCCTGCTGGCGGCCGGCGAGCCGGCGGCAGTGCGCGCCTGGGCGAAGGCGCTGCAGTCGGGCCTCGAGAGGGGACAGCAGCTCGAGTCGCTGGAGGGCGGCCGGCCGGAGATGCAGCGCACGCTCGAGCGGGCCGAGCGCTTCCTGGCACTGGTCGCGCTGCTGGCGGCGATGATCGCCGCGGTGGCGGTGGCGGTGGCCAGCCGGCGCTTCTCGCTGCGCCACCTCGACACCTGCGCCATGATGCGCTGCCTCGGGCTGGCCCAGCGCGACATCTTCGGCCTGTTCGCGCTGGAGTTCATCTACGTCGGCCTGGCCGCCTGCGCCGTCGGCATGGCAGCGGGCTTCGTCTTTCACTTCGTGCTCCTCACGGCGCTGGGCTCGCTGATCACCACGCCTCTGCCGATGCCCTCGCTGGCGCCGGCGCTGCAGGCCGGGGCGACCGGGCTGGTGCTGCTGCTTGGCTTCTCGCTGCCGCCGCTGGCGCAGCTGCGCTCGGTGCCGCCGCTGCGCGTGCTGCGCAAGGACGTCGGGCCGCCGTCGTCGCGTGCTCTGTTCGGCTACCTCGTCGGGCTGGCGGGCTTCCTGCTGCTGGTGGTCTGGACCGCAGGGGACCTGAAGGTCGGCGGCCTGACCACTGGCGGCTTCGCCGTCGGCGTGCTGGTGTTCGCCGCCTGCGCCTGGGGCGTGCTGCAGCTGCTGGCGCCGCTGCGCTCGATCGGCGGGCTCGGCGTGTCGTGGCGTTTCGCGCTGGCGGCCGTGCAGCGGCGGCCAGCGGCGGCGGTGGTACAGCTGATCGCGCTGGCGGTCGGCATCATGGCGCTGCTGCTGCTCACCGTGGTGCGCACGGATCTCGTCGTCGCCTGGCGGGCCGCCGCGCCGCCGGATGCGCCGAACCGCTTCGTCATCAACATCCAGCCCGACCAGGCGCAGGAGGTCGAGCGGCGGCTGCGCGAGGCGGGCATCGTCGAGGCGCCGCTGCACCCGATGGTGCGCGGCCGGCTGGTCGCGGTGAACGGCAAGGCGATCGGCCCGGAGAACTTCTCCAGCGAGCGGGCGCAGCGCCTGGTCGACCGCGAGTTCAACCTGACCTACGCCGAC
>JBHJND010000017.1:0-3366 GCA_048497655.1 Caballeronia novacaledonica | reverse complement strand
CCGCGCCTTCGCACTGGCGCCGTTACCGGATGCTGTACCTGCTGCTCGCGGTGTGCGTGGCGCCGGTGATCGCCTCGTACACGGCTTACTACCTGCTGCCGCCGGCGGGACGGACCAACTACGGCGCGCTCGTCGAACCGCGGCGGCCGCTGCCGGCGCTCAGCCTGCGGCGGCTGGACGGCACCGCGGTTGAGGCGGCGAGCCTGCGCGGGTCGTGGACGATGGTGCAGGTCGACCGGGGCGAGTGCGAAGCCGCCTGCGCGAAGAAGCTGTGGCAAATGCGGCAGGTGCGGCTGACCACCGGCAAGGACGCCGACCGCGTCGGCCGCGTCTGGCTGATCGTCGACGAGGCGCCGCTCGCCACCTCGGTGATCCGCGAGTACGACGGCACCATGTTCCTGCGCGCGCGCGCCGACGAGGTCGCCGCCTTCCTGCCGCTGCCCGCCGGGCCCGGCGCGAGGCTGGCCGACCACATCTGGCTGATCGACCCACTCGGCAACCTGATGATGCGCTGGCCGAAGGACGCCGATCCGAACCGGATGAAGAAGGACCTGATCAGGCTGCTGAAGGCCTCGGGGATCGGTTGAAGTGAAGCGACCCCGACGCTCGCCTGCACCCGCAGCCCCCCGGGCCGGCCGCCGTTTGCCCGGCACGGCCGGGCGCCGCTGCTGAAATGGACCCGTCGGCGCTGCTCTGGCTGGCGGTCAAGGCGGTGGCGATCGCCGCGCTGCCGCTCGCCTACGTCGCGCTGTCGAAGGATCCCGGCAAGCACCGCAAGCTGGCCTGGGTCACGGCGTTCCTGACGCTGGACCTGATCATGTTCGGCGCCTTCACGCGGCTGACCGATTCCGGCCTCGGCTGCCCCGACTGGCCGGGCTGCTACGGCCACTCGAACCCGCTGTCGGCCGGCGAGCAGATCCGCGCCGCCGAGACGGCGCTGCCGTCCGGCCCGGTGACGATGACCAAGGCGTGGATCGAGATGCTGCACCGCTATTTCGCGATGGCGGTCGGCTTCCTGATCATCGTGCTGACGGTGCTCGCCTGGCGCCGCTGGAGGCATGCGCCCGACCGATCGCCCTGGCTGGCGACCTTCACCCTGGCCGCGGTGTGCCTGCAGGGCGCCTTCGGCGCGCTGACCGTGACCATGAAGCTGCAGCCGGCGATCGTCACCGCTCACCTGCTGGGCGGCGTCGGCCTGCTGGCGCTGCTGGTCTGGCTGGCTCTGCGCGAGTCGCCGGCGCCGCGCGTCGATCCTCCCGCCGCCGCGCTGCGTCCGCTGGCCGCCGTCGCCCTGCTGCTGCTGGCGGCGCAGATCGCCCTCGGCGGCTGGGTCAGTACGAACTACGCGGTGCTGGCCTGCCCGGACTTCCCGACCTGCCATGGACGACTGGTGCCGGCCGGCATGGACTTCGGCGCCGGCTTCACCCTGTGGCGCGACCTCGGCGTGACGGCCGACGGCACGCCGATCGCCTTCCAGGCGCTGGTCGCCATCCACTGGACGCACCGCAGCTTCGCCTACGTAGTGATCGCGGTGCTCGGCGTGCTGGCGTGGCGGCTGCGGCTACTGGCAGGGGTATCCGGGCTGGGGCGTGCGCTGGCGGCGGTGCTGGCGCTGCAGTTCGCCACCGGGCTGGCGAGCGTGCTGCTCAGATGGCCGCTGCCGCTGGCGGTGCTGCACAACGGCGGCGCGGCGGTGCTGATGGCGCTGCTGGTCGCCGTCAACTACCGGCTTTCGGTGGGCCGCAACGGACGGTAAACGCGCCACTGACCCGTGCATCGGCCCGGGGCGACGGTTAGAATCGCGCCCTTTCCGCGCCGGGCCGCGCCCGTAGCCGGCCACCGACCGAACCGCGATGCAGATCCAAGCCGACACCGTCCTGCGCCCCGCCTGGCAGCACATCGCCCGCCAGTACTGGCTGCTGACCAAGCCGCGCGTGACGCAGTTGGCGATCTTCTGCGCGGTGATCGGCATGTTCCTGTCGAGCCGCGAATTGCCGGGCCTGGCCTCGGTGGCGGTGGCGACGATCGGCATCTGGCTGCTGGCTGGCGCGGCGTTCGCCGTGAACTCGATCATCGAGCGGCAGATCGACGCGAAGATGGCGCGCACGCGCATGCGGCCGGTGGCGCGCGGCGAGATCACGCCGTTGCAGGCGATCGTCTTCTCCGGCGTGATCGGCGGCATCGGCATGTGGGTGCTCTACACGCAGGTCAATGCGCTGACGATGTGGCTGACCTTCGCCACCTTCGTCGGCTACGCGGTCATCTACACCGTGCTGCTGAAGCCCAACACGCCGCAGAACATCGTCATCGGCGGCATCAGCGGCGCCATGCCGCCGGTGCTCGGCTGGGCGGCGATGACCGGCGATGCGCCGGCGCAGGCCTGGCTGCTGGCGCTGATCATCTTCGTCTGGACGCCGCCGCACTTCTGGTCGCTCGCCCTGTACCGCCTCGACGACTACCGCAAGTCCGGCCTGCCGATGCTGCCGGTGACGCACGGCGAGCAGTTCACCCGCCTGCACATCCTGCTGTACACGATCGTGCTGGTCGCGACCACCACGCTGCCCTACGCCATCCAGATGGCCGGCCTGCCGTACCTGGCCTGCGCGCTCGGCCTCGGCGCCGTATTCCTGGCCTACGCCTGGCGGCTGCACCGAAGCTACAGCGACCGGCTGGCGCGTGCGACCTTCAACTACTCGATCGTCTACCTGGCGGCGCTGTTCGCCGCCTTGCTGGTCGACCACTACATCGTCGGCTAGGCGACAGCAGCCGCGCCGGCGGCCTGCCATGAAGCACCTCCTCGCCGTCCTCGCCGCCCTCGTCCTGGCTGCCTGCTCGAAGCCGGGTTTCAACAATGTCGACATCACCGGCGCCAATTACGCCAGCGAGTTCTCGCTGACCGATCACACCGGCGCGCGGCGCACGCTCGCCGACTACCGCGGCAAGCTGGTGGTGATCTTCTTCGGCTACACGCAGTGCCCGGACGTGTGCCCGACGACGATGCAGGAGATGACCGAGGTGCGCCGCGCGCTCGGCAAGGACGCCGAGCAGGTGCAGGTGATCTTCGTCACCGTCGATCCGCAGCGCGACACGCGCGAGGTGCTGGCGCAGTACGTGTCGGGCTTCGACCCGAGCTTCGTCGGCCTTTACGGCACGGCGGAGGAAACCGCCCGGGTCGCCAAGCAGTTCAAGGTCTTCTACCAGAAGGTACCGGGGCCGACCGAGACCTCGTACACCATCGATCACACGGCCGGCAGCTACGTGATCGACAAGTCGGGCAAGCCGCGCCTGTTCGTCAGGCACAACCAGGGCGCGGCACCGATCGTCGCCGACCTGCGGCAACTGCTGTAGCGGCGCAGCTGCGGACCT
>JBHJND010000016.1:0-3191 GCA_048497655.1 Caballeronia novacaledonica | reverse complement strand
CTGCTCGACCGGCGAACCGACGGCTTCTCCAGCGGCGAGCGGATGAAGGTGGCGCTGGCCCGCGCGCTGATCCACGACCCGCAGCACCTGATCCTCGACGAGCCGACCAACGGGCTGGACGTGATGTCCACCCGCGCCCTGCGCCAGCTGCTCGACCATCTGCGCCGCCGCGGCAAGTGCATCCTGTTCTCGACGCACATCATGCAGGAGGTCGAGGCGCTGTCCGACCGCGTCGTGGTCATCGCGCACGGCCGCACCCTGGCCGCCGGCTCCCCGGCCGAGCTTCGCGCGTCAGCCGGCGGCGGCAGCCTCGAGGACGTGTTCGTCAGGCTCACCACGGCCAGGGTGCAGCGATGAAGGGCGCGTGGACCGTGTTCGTGAAGGAACTGCGCGACGCGGTGCGCGACCGGCGCAGCTGGATCATCGCCCTGACGCTGGCGATGCTGGCGGGCCCGGTGGTGTTCGTGCTGATGTCGAACTTCGTCTCCGGGCTGGAGGAACGCGTCGCCGAGCGCGAGGTGATCGTCGCCGAGGCCGGCCGCGCGCCGACCCTGGTCGGCTTCCTGCAGCGCGCCGGCGCCCGCGTCGTCGAGGCGCCTCCCGACTACCTCGACCGGCTGCGCAGCGGCAGCCTGCAGAACGCGGTCATCCGCCCGCCGCAGGACTTCGAGCAGCGGCTGGCGAGCGGCGACACCGTCGAGGTCGAGGTCGTCTACGACGAGAGCCACGACAAGGCGCAGCCGGTGGTGCGCACCGCCATGCGGCTGGTCGATGGCTTCAGCCGGGAGCTCGGCACGCAGCGGCTGCTGGCGCGCGGGCTGTCGCCACAGCTGCTGGCGGCGGTCCAGCTGGAGCCGGTCAACCTCGCCTCGACGCAGGCGCGCGGCGCGCAGCTGCTGTTCATCGTGCCGTGGGCGGCGCTGATCGTCGCCGTCTTCGGCGCGCTGTCGGTCGCGATCGACGTCACCGCCGGCGAGCGCGAGCGCGGCTCGCTGGAACCGCTGCTGGCCAACCCGGTCGGCGCCCCGGCGCTGGTCGCCGGCAAGTGGGCGGTGGTGATGGTCTACTCGACCGCGATCGTCGTGCTGACGATGCTCGGCTTCATGGTGTCGATGCGCTTCGTCAACAACGAGACGCTGTCGGCGCTGATGCAGCTGCAGTGGCGCGAGGTGCTGCTCTTCGCCGCGGTGCTGCTGCCCTTCGCGGCGCTGATGGCGGCGCTGAACATGCTGGCCGCCACCTTCGGCCGCTCGTTCAAGGAGGCGCAGACCTACGTCAGCTACATCGCCATGGCGGCGCAGTTCTCGGCGCTGGTGCCGGTGTTCCTGACCGTGCGCGATGCGGCGTGGCAGCTGTGGGTGCCGTCGGTGGCGCAGCTCACCGTGCTGATGAAGGTGCTGCGCGGCGAACCGCTGACCGCCGCCCACCTGCTGCTGCCGGCCGCCGTGTGCCTGGCGCTCACCGCCGGCTGCCTGTGGCTGCAGGCCCTCCTGCTGCGGCGCGAGTCGATCGTCTTCTCGCGCGGCTGAGCCGCCCGCGTCCGGCGCGGACCGACCCTAGAAGATCAGCCAGCTCAGCGCGTAGCACGCCGCGGCCATCAGCGCCGTGGCCGGGATGGTCAGCACCCAGGCCATGACGATGCGGTGCGCCAGGCCCCAGCGCACCGCCGAGGCATTGCGCACCGAGCCGACGCCGAAGATCGCGCCGGTGATGGTGTGCGTGGTCGACACCGGCACGCCGAGCGCGGTGGCGGTGAAAAGGGTGATCGCGCCGCCGGTCTCGGCGCAGAAGCCGCCGACCGGCTTGAGCTTGGTGATCTTCTGCCCCATCGTCTTGACGATCCGCCAGCCGCCGAAGAGGGTGCCCAGCCCGATGGCGATGTAGCACGACCAGACCACCCAGCCCGGCGGCCGGGCGGCGGCGGTGTCGGTCATGCCGGCGGCGATCAGCAGCAGCCAGACGATGCCGATCGTCTTCTGCGCGTCGTTGCCGCCGTGGCCCAGCGAATACGCGCCGGCCGAGGCCAGCTGCAGCCGCCGGAACCAGTTGTCCACGCGCAGCGGCGACGTCCGTCGGAACAGCCAGGCGACGCCGACCATCAGCGCCGCCCCGAGCACGAAGCCCATCGCCGGCGAGATAAGGATGAACGCCACCGTCTTCAGGATGCCCGGCGCAATCAGCGGCGCGGCGCCGGCCTTGGCCAGCGTGGCGCCGACGATGCCGCCGATCAGCGCGTGCGAGCTGCTCGACGGGATGCCGTACCACCAGGTGATGACGTTCCAGGCGATGGCGCCGACCAGCGCGCCGAAGATCACGTGCTGGTCGACGATGCCGGGCTCGACGATGCCCTTGCCGACCGTGGCCGCCACCTTCAGCTCGAAGAAGAGGATGGCCACCACGTTGAAGAAGGCAGCGAAGGCCACCGCCTGGTGCGGCTTGAGGACTCCGGTGGAGACGACGGTGGCGATCGAGTTGGCCGCGTCGTGGAAGCCGTTCATGAAGTCGAACAGCAGCGCCAGCACGACCAGCATCACGACCACCCACATGGCGATCGGCATCGCTTCCATCGCTTCGCTCCGCCCGCGTGCTCAGGAGTGCTCGAGCACGATGCCTTCGACCAGGTTTGCGACGTCCTCGCAGCGATCGGAGATCGACTCGAGGTGCTCGTACACCGCCTTCAGCTTGATCAGCTCGCGCGTGTCCGGCTCCTCGCGGAACAGGCGCGACATGGCGCCGCGCATCTCGCGGTCGGCGTCCGACTCGAGCTGGTCGATCTCCTCGCAGGTCTTCAGCACCGCCCGCGAGACGTCCGACTGCGACAGGCTCGACAGCAGCTTGATGACCTCCTGCACCCGCTCGCAGCAGCGCACCGAGATCTCGGTCAGCCGCACCACGTCGGCGCTGACCTTGTGCAGGTCGTACAGCGACATCACCTCGCAGGTGTCCTGCAGCAGGTCGAGGATGTCGTCCATGCCGTTGATCAGGCCGTGGATCTGCTCGCGGTCGATCGGCGTGATGAAGGTCCGGTGCAGGCTGCGCTGCACCTCGGCGGTGATGCGGTCGGCCGCGTGCTCGGCGGCGTCGACCGCCGCCGCGCACTGCTCGCGCCTGGCGACGTCGCCGTAGTTCTGCACCATCGCCAGGAAGGCACGCGCGCCCTCGACCAGGCGGTCGGCGTGCTGGTTGAACAG
>JBHJND010000015.1:0-2462 GCA_048497655.1 Caballeronia novacaledonica | reverse complement strand
CCGGCCGCCAAACGCGCTGCCGGCGTCGTGACCCGACTGCTGCCCATTCCCCAGCCGACGCTGATGGTCGGCCCCGGTTCCAGCGCCCGCCTCGGCCAGGCGGTGGGCGGCTTCGGCCACCGCCGCGTGCTTCTGGTCACTGACGAGGTGATCTCGAAGCTGGGCCTGCTCGGGCCGCTGACCGACGCCTTGGCCGCCGGCGGCACCGCAGTCACGGTGTTCGACGAGGTGACGCCCGATGCGCCGATCCCGGTGATCGAGAAAGGCATCGACGTCTTCAGCCGCGAGCACTGCGACGCGATCGTCGCCTTCGGCGGCGGCTCGGTGATGGACGCCGCGAAGGTCATCGGTCTGGCTGCGGCCAACGGCCGCCACCCGCGTTCGCTGGTCGGCTACTTCCGCGGCCTGCGTGGGCCGGTGCCGATCTATGCCGTGCCCACCACCGCCGGCACCGGCTCCGAGGTGACCGTGGCGGCGGTGATCTCCGACCCCGAGCACGAGAAGAAGCTGGTGATCGCCGACACCCGCCTTGTTCCGAAGATGGCGGCGCTCGACCCGCTGCTGATGACCGGCCTGCCGAAGCCGGTGACCGCCGCCACCGGCATGGACGCGCTGACCCACGCGGTGGAGGCGTTCATCGGCTACTGGGGCACCGGCTTCACCGACCGCATGGCGCTGTCCGCGGTGTCGATGATCTACGAGAACCTGCCGCTCGCCTACGGCGACGGCGCCAACCTCGCCGCGCGCGAGAAGATGGCGCTCGCCTCGACCTACGCCGGGCTGGCCTTCACCCGCGCCAACGTCGGCAACGTGCACGCCATCGCGCACCAGCTCGGCGGCAAGTACCACACGCCGCACGGGCTGGCCAACGCGATCATGCTGCCGCAGGTGCTGCGCTTCTCGGCCCCCGCGATCACCGGCAAGCTGGCGGCGCTGGCGGTGCGGGCGAAGGTCGGCAACGAGGGCGAGCCGGAGGCGGAACTGGCGGAGCGCTTCCTCGACTCGGTCGAGGCGCTGGCCGCCTCGGTCGGCATCCCGCGCTGCCTCGACGCCCTGCGCGAGCGCGACATCCCCGCGCTGGCCGAGGCCGCCTGCTGGGAGGCCGACACCAACTACCCGGTGCCGCGCCGGATGACACAGGACGACTGCGAGGCGATGCTGCGCGCCGTGCTGCCGCAGGAGGCGCAAGCCGTGCCGCAGCGGGCAGCGCCGAAGAAGGCGCCGGAACGCAGGAAGCCGGCGTCCCGGAAGTCCGCGGGGGCCAAACCGCCGGCGAAGAAGGCAGCGCGACGACGCACGGCCGGCGCCTGAGGGCGACGGGCGGGCGAGGCGGCGACTGCCCTGCCCGCCGGCGCGGCTTCAAGCCGCCAGCGCCAGCGGCGGCGCGGCGGCCTCCTCCGGTGCCAAGAAGCGCTGCACGCCGGCATTGAAAGCTTCGGTGTGCGTCACCGGGCCCATGTGGCCCGCGCCACGGATGCGCAGCTGGATTCCCCGGCAGATGCGTTCGGCGAGTTGCTCGACGATCGCCAGCGTCACGCGATGCGTGCGCTCGCCGTGCATCAGCAGCACCGGCATCCGCAGCCGGCCAAGGCCGGCGAGCGGCCGCCAGCCGAACAGGGCCTCGAACTGGTCGGCCACGGCCGGCATGCGAAGCGCGACCGCAGCCTGGCGCGAGGTGCCGAGCGCCAGCCAGCTGCCGTTGCCGGACCAGTAGTCGACGAAGCACTTCGCCGCCGCCAGCAGCCGGCGCATCCGCGTATGCAGCACGATGGCGCGCCCGGTCTGCGTGATCTCCTGCCACAGCGACGCGTGCCCGCCCGCCGCGGTGAGCGCGCCGAAGACGACCGGCTCGTACAGGACCAGCGAGCGCACGAGGTCCGGATAGGCGAGCGCGACCCGCAACGCCACCGCGCCGCCATAGGAGTGCCCGACCAGGTGTGCGCCGCCGCTGGCGGCGACGATGGCCGCGACCTGCGTCGCGTCCTGCTCGAAGATCGACGTCGCCGCCTCGGCCGTCGGGCTGCGCCCGTGGCCGAGGAAGTCGGGCGCGATTACGAGATGGTCGCGCGCCAGCCGGACGGTGAGTTCCCTGAACTGCGCCGACGAACTGCCGCTCGAATGCAGGCAGACCACTGCCGGCCCGCTGCCGATCTGCCTCGAATGCACCCGCACGGGCGCGAACCGGGTCAAGTAGCTCATGACTGCCTCCTTGGGAATCGGGGGCCGCCCAGGCGCTGCGCGCAGCCGGGCGGAATCGCCGCTACTGCACGATCGGCGCCAGCGCCGCGGTGATGCGCGCACCCTGCTCGGCGGTGATCAGCGAGCCGAGCACCTCGAGGAAATGCGGCTCCTGCACGCCGCTGACGATGTACTGCCAGCGGTAGGCCTTCAGCACCTTGTCGTGGATCGCTTGCGCCTGCTCGGATGTGAACGCGCCGCCGGCGTTCAGCAGGAAGTAGTCG
>JBHJND010000014.1:0-1848 GCA_048497655.1 Caballeronia novacaledonica | reverse complement strand
GGGCGCGCACCGGCGCCCGCGGCGGTTCGTTGCGCAGCATGCGCTGCTTGCTCGCCTCGGCGTGCTCGAACAGCGCCCGGCCGGCGGCCTCGGGGTCGCCGGAGGCGATCGCCTTGAGGATCTGCCGGTGCTCGGCGGCCGACTGCGGCAGCGCCTGCTCCTCGCTGAGGTTGCGCCGGCGCGCCAGCGCCAGTTCCTTGACCAGCTTGCGGTACATCGACGACATCTTGCGGTTGCCGGCGAACTCGACCACCCGGTGGTGGAACTCGAGGTTCAGCAGGTGGTAGGCGTCGGCGTCGTCGGCGCGCGCCGCCTGTTCCATCTTCTCGACGATGCCGCGCAGCAGGCGCGACTGCTCGGCGGTCAGCGACTGCGCCAGGCGGCGGCCGGCCAGCTCGTCCATCACCGCGCGCAGGTCGTAGATCTCGGCCGCCTCGTCCAGGGCGATGTCGCGCACGAACACGCCGCGGTTCTTCTCCTGCCGCACCAGGCCGGCTTCCTCGAGGCAGCGGAAAGCCTCGCGGATCGGCCCGCGCGAGACGCCCAGCCGCTCCGACAGCGCCGCCTCGGTCAGCTTGGCGCCGGGCAGCAGTTCGCCGCCGAGGATCAGCCGTTCGATCTCCTGCTGCGCCGCCGTGGCCAGCGAAGCCGAGCGCAGCAGGGCGATGGTCGGATGCGGCAGCACCACGGCGCCGCCTTCTTCTATTCGGTTGGGCATCGCGCGAAGTCTAGGGTGTCGGAGGAGGATTGTCTACAATCTGCAAAAAACAATTGACGTTGCGCGCGCTTGCTACCTAGACTGCCGCGCCCACGGAGACAACGGCGCCCGCGACGGGCCGGTGCCGGCCGAGGCCGTTGCAGTGGCGAAGCGCAGGCGGCTCGTCACGTCGCGGTCACCCGCGCCGGCGAGACTGAGCGATCGCGGGGCCGGGGCTTGCAGGGACAGGCAGTTGGGTCGTCGCCGCGCCGCGCGGTCATCTATTCAAGGAGGAAGTCCGAATGCTCACTCGACGTGTCACCGCGTTCGCCGCGGGCCTTTGCCTGGCGCTCGCCTCGGGACTGGCCGCAGCACAGAAGACCAATCTCACCGTCTACACGGCGCTGGAGACCGACCAGCTGAAGGCCTACCAGACCGCCTTCGAGAAGGCCAACCCGGACATCGCCATCACCTGGGTGCGCGACTCCACCGGCATCATCACCGCCCGCCTGCTGGCCGAGAAGGCCAACCCGAAGGCCGACGTCGTGATGGGCGTGGCCGCCACCAGCCTCGCCATCTTCGACACCGAAGGGATGCTGCAGCCGTACGCGCCCAAGGGCCTGGAGCGGATCGCCCCGCAGTACCGCGATGCGAAGAACCCGCCGGCGTGGGTTGGCATGGACGTCTGGGGCGCGACGATCTGCTTCAACACCGCCGAGGCCGCCAAACGCAACATCCCGAAGCCGGAGACCTGGAAGGACCTCACCAAGCCGGTCTACAAGGGCCAGATCGTGATGCCGCACCCGGCCTCCAGCGGCACCGGCTTCTTCGACGTCTCGGCCTGGCTTCAGCTGTGGGGCGAGGCCGAAGGCTGGAAGTTCATGGACGCGCTGCACGAGAACGTTGCCCAGTACATGCACTCGGGATCGAGGCCCTGCGCCGCGGCCGCCAACGGCGAGTACGTGGTCGGCATCTCCTTCGAGTACCGCGCCAACCGCGAGAAGGCGCAGGGCAAGCCGATCGACCTGGTGTTCCCGAAGGAAGGCCTCGGCTGGGACCTGGAAGCGATCGGCATCCACAAGGGCACGAAGAACATGGCCGCCGCGCAGAAGCTGCTCGACTGGTCGGTGTCGGATGAGGCGATGGGGCTG
>JBHJND010000013.1:0-2886 GCA_048497655.1 Caballeronia novacaledonica | reverse complement strand
GCGTTGAAGGTGAAGCTGAAGACGGTGGAGCCGATCAGGATGAACAGCACGAAGCACGACAGCCTCGTGGTGTTGACCAGCGCCTGCCTGAGCAGGTCGAAGGTCAGCTTGCGCCGACTGGTGGCCATGACCAGCGCGCCGACCGCGCCCATGGCGCCGCCCTCGGTCGGCGTGGCGATGCCGAGGAAGATCGTGCCCAGCACCAGGAAGATCAGCACCAGCGGCGGGATCAGCACAAAGGTGACCCGCTCCGACAGCTTCGACAGCAGCTTCAGGCCGAGCAGGCGGTTGAGCAGCGCCAGGCCGAGCGCGGTGAACGAGGCCACGGTGAGCGACATGATCACCACCTCGTCGCCCGGCGCGGGCCCGCTGCGCTCGACCAGCGGGTTGATAAGGGCCTGGTGGCCGCGGCTCCACGCAAAGCCGGCCGCCGCGGCGATCGCCAGCAGCACCAGCAGCGACTTGTGGCCGCTGGCGCCGTCGTCCTCGCGGTAGATGCGCGCCTCCTCGGGCAGCGCCGGCACCCAGGACGGCCTGACAAACGAGACGACGACGACGAACAGCGCGTACAGGCTGACCAGCATCAGGCCCGGCAGGAACGCGGCCTCGTACATGTCGCCGACCGAGCGGCCGAGCTGGTCGGCGAGCACGATCAGCACGAGCGACGGCGGGATCGCCTGCGCGAGCGTCCCCGACGCGGTGATCACGCCGGTGGCCACGGTGCGGTTGTAGCCGTAGCGCAGCATGATCGGCAGCGAGATCAGGCCCATCGATATCACCGCCGCGGCGACCACGCCGGTGGTGGCGGCGAGCAGCGCGCCGACAAAGATCACCGCCAGCGCCAGGCCGCCGCGGATCGGCCCGAACACCTGGCCGACCGTCTCCAGCAGGTCCTCGGCCATGCCGCTCTTCTCGAGGATGATCCCCATCAGCGTGAAGAAGGGGATCGCCAGCAGCGTGTCGTTCTGCATGATCCCCAGCACGCGCAGCGGCAGCGCCTGGAACAGGGTGGCCGGGAACAGGCCCACTTCCATGCCGATGAAGCCGAACGCCAGGCCGGTGGCGGCCAGCGAGAAGGCGACCGGGAAGCCGGTCAGCAGGAAGAACAGCAGGCCGCCAAATAGCAGCGGCACGAATTGCGCGTGGACGAAGGCGGTCATTTGGCGGCCTCCAGCTCCCTGGCCGTCTCCTCGCCATGCGCCTTGCCCGGCTCGGCGTGCGCCAGCGGATCGGCGATCAGCCCCTTCAGGAAGGCGATGCGCTTGACCAGTTCGGAGAACGCCTGCGCCAGCAGCAGCAACATGCCGAGCGGGATCATCAGCATGACCGGCCAGCGGATCAGCCCGCCGGCGTTCTGCGACATCTCGCCGGTCCTGTAGGCATTGACGAACAGCGGCCACGACATGCTGAGCAGCAGCCAGCACAGCGGCGCCAGGAAGGCGACGATGCCGACGATGTCGATCCAGTTGCGGCCGCGCGCCGACAGGCGCGACGAGACGAAGTCGATCCGCACGTGCACGTTGTGCAGGAACGCGTAGCCGGCGCCGAGCAGGAACACCGCCGAGAAGAGATACCACTGGATTTCCAGCCAGGCATTCGAGCCGATGCTGAAAAGCTTGCGAACGATGGCATTGCCCGCGCTGATCAGCACCGTGGCCAGCAGCAGCCAGATCAGCACGTTGCCGATGCGCTCGCTGAGCGCATCGATGATGCGCGAGACGCGCAGCAGGAACTGCATGAAGCCTCTCCTCGTTCGGCGGGCCGTCGCGGGGCGGTTGTCGATTCTCGCGGACGGCGGCGCGTTGCCGCAGGCGCGTCGCCGCGCATCGCCAGACGGCAAAGAATTCTAGCCGCCGGCACCCCTCGGCGGAGAGGCTTTTCCCTCTCGCGCGGCGCCTGCTCTCAGCGCGCGGCCAGCAGCGCCCGCCAGCGCCCGACCTGCGCCTCGACCTGCAGCGGCGCGGTGCCGCCGAGATGCGAGCGGGCGGCGACCGAGCCGTCGACCCGCAGCACCTCGTAGACGTCGGCGCTGACCTGCGGCGCCAGCGACTGCAGCCGTCCCAGCGGCAGCTCGGCGAGGTCGCAGCCGCGGGTGGCCGCTTCGCGGACGGCGTGGGCGACCGCCTCGTGCGCGTCGCGGAACGGCAGGCCCTTCTTCACCAGGTAGTCGGCCAGGTCGGTCGCGGTGGAGAAGCCTTCCTCGGCGGCGCGGCGCATGGCCGCAGCGTCGACTTCGATGCCGGGGATCATTTCGGCGAAGGCGCGCAACGTGTCGAGCACGGTGTCGACGGTGTCGAACAGCGGCTCCTTGTCCTCCTGGTTGTCCTTGTTGTAGGCGAGCGGCTGGCCCTTCATCAGCATCAGCAGGGCCGTCAGGTGCCCGGCCACGCGCCCCGTCTTGCCGCGCGCCAGTTCCGGCACGTCGGGGTTCTTCTTCTGCGGCATGATCGACGAGCCGGTGGTGAAGCGGTCGGGCAACCGCACGAAGCCGTAGCGCGGGCTCATCCACAGCACCAGTTCCTCGGCCAGCCGCGACACGTGCACCATCAGCAGCGCCGCGGCGGCGACGAACTCGATCGCGAAGTCGCGGTCGCTCACCGCGTCGAGCGAGTTCTCGCACACCGCCTCGAAGCCGAGCCGCTCGGCGACGAAGCCACGGTCGATCGGGAAGGTGGTGCCGGCCAGTGCCGCTGCGCCCAGCGGCAGCCGGTTCACCCGCCGGCGCGCGTCGAGCATCCGCTCGCGGTCGCGCTCGAACATCTCGGCATAGGCGAGCAGGTGGTGGCCAAAGGTCACCGGCTGCGCCACCTGCAGGTGGGTGAAGCCGGGCATCACGGTGGCGGCGTGCGCCGCCGCCTGCTCCACCAGCGCCCCCTGCAGCCGGCC
>JBHJND010000012.1:0-6165 GCA_048497655.1 Caballeronia novacaledonica | reverse complement strand
CGCGGCCGGCGCACTGGGTGGAGGTCGGCCGCGCCTACCAGCGCTTCGCCCTGCTCGCCACCTCGCTCGGCATCCGCAATGCCTTCGTCAACCAGCCGGTCGAGGTGCCGGCGCTGCGCGAGCAGTTCGCGCAGTGGCTCGGCATGGAGGAAGCGCGACCCGACCTGGTGGTGCGCTTCGGCCGCGGGCCGCTGATGCCGCCTTCGCTGCGGCGGCCGATCGACGCGGTGATCGGCGGGCCGCGCGCGTTGCAGGCGCGGCGCGACACCAGGGCAGGTGCCGCGTGAATACGGCCCGCAACCGCGGCCCGCGCCGGCGATGATCGGGCTGCTGGTCGGCATCGCGGCGCTGGCGGCACTGGCCGCGGCGGTGCTGTGGGCCGCCCGCCGGCGCTGGGACGCCGCCACGGCCGCACTGCGCGGCCGACTGCTCGCCGACGCCGCACCGCAGGCCGGCGTGTTCGCGGCCGCAATGCTCGACGGCCTGCCGGCGCCTGTGGCGCGCTACCTGCGCGCGGTGCTGCGCGACGGCCAGCCGATGCCGCGGCACGTGCGCATCGACTGGGCCGGCGAATTCAACATGGGCCGGCCGGGGAACGACCGCTGGGTACCGTTCACCGCGCGGCAGGACTTCGTGCCGGGCGCGCCGGGTTTCGTCTGGGATGCGCGGATGCGCACGGCAGGCATCGTGGTCAACGTGCGCGACGGCCTGGTCGACGGCGAAGGCTCGATGCTCGGCAGGCTGCTCGGGCTCGCCACCGTGGTCGACCGGCGCGGCGGCGAGGCGATGGCGGTGGCCGCGCTGCAGCGCTTGCTCGGCGAGGCGGTCTGGCTGCCGGCCGCGCTGCTGCCCGCCGCCGGCGTGCAGTGGCAGGCGATCGACGAGCGCCGCGCACTGGCGACCCTGGTCGGCGGCACGGCGCGCGCGACGCTCGAGTTCCGCTTCGGCACGGACGGAATGGTCGAGTCGGTGTACGCGGCATCGCGCAGCTACGACGACGGCACGAATCCGCCGTCGCAGCATCCGTGGCAGGCGCGGCTGCTGCGCTACGGGCAGGTCGACGGGGCGACGGTGCCGGTCGAGGCGGTGGTCGAGTGGCTGCTGGCCACCGGCGCGCACGCGTACTGGCGCGGCCGGCCGTTGCGCATCTGCGTCGACGACGCGGCAGCGGGCTGAGTTCCGCCGGAACCTCGCCGCCGACCACCCGACCGACGGCCCCGACGGCAGCCGAGGCCGCAACGGCCCGCTGGGTCAGCACTCGCTCGCGTCGATCGCAAGGCGGTCTTTCGTCCGGACCCGCCCGCCGGCCGCGACGTCCGCCGCCGCGACGGTCGCCCTGCACGTTCGACATCGTCTATGTGGTCGATTCCTGCGCCGAGGACCTGCGACCAGAATCGCTCCACCAGCACCCTACCGCGTTCACGCGAGCGACCGCGCAGTCGGACTCACGCACCCACCCTGACTCGGGCTATCGCCAGATGGAAGGCCGCAAGAAGGAAGAAACGGATTCGATCCATGTCGCACAGGACATGGCCGACAGCGACCGGCGCAGCTTCGCGCGCTACAGCGTGCGGGGGCTGTGGCGCGTGCACGATCGCGCGCGCAGCCGCGCCATCGGCGTGGTGTGCGACATCGGCCTCGGCGGCCTGCGCATGGAAACGCCCGACCCGCTGCCGCCGGCGCGCCGCTATGCGCTGTCGATCGAGGTCTGCTTCGAGGCAGTCGAGCGGCCGCACATCGAGGTCATCGCCCGCTGCGCCTGGCACCGCGCCCGCCCCGACCTGCAGTTCGAGACCGGCTTCGAGTTCGTCGAGATGACGCCGCAGACGCGCGGCCGCATCGCGCAGTACATCGACGAACTCGCCGCCTGACCACCGGCCGGGCCGCGGTTCGACTCGGGGTTTGCCGCCGCGGCCGCGCGGCGTAGCATCGCCGCGCCCCGTTTCGCGGAAGCCCGGAAGATGCGCCTGCTGCCTGCTGCGTTGCTGCTGTCCCTCGCCACGGCTTCGGCCGCCGGCGCCGATCTGCCGATCTTCGACGCGCACCTGCACTACAGCCACGACGCCTGGGACAACCTGCCGCCCGAGAAGGCGGTCGAACTGCTGACGGCCGCCGGCGTCAGGCGCGGCCTGGTGTCGAGTTCGAACGACGAGGGGCAGCAGCGCCTTGCCGCCGCCGCGCCCGGGCGCATCCTGCTGTCGCTGCGGCCGTATCGCCAGCGCGGCGACCAGGGCACGTGGATGCGCGACACCACGGTGCCCGACTACCTCGAGCAGCGGCTGGCCCGCTACCGCTACGTGGCGATCGGCGAGTTCCACATCTTCGGCGCCGACGTCGACCTGCCGGTGCCGCGGCGGATGATCGAACTGGCCCGCCGGCACGAGCTGGTGCTGCACTCGCATTCGGACGCCGATGCAGTCGAGCGGCAGTTCGCGCAATGGCCGCAGGCGCGCATCCTGTGGGCGCATTCCGGTTTCGACTCGCCGGCGCGGCTGCGCGAAATGCTGCGCCGGCACCCGAACCTGTGGTGCGACCTCGCCTTCCGCACCGACCACGCTCCCGGTGGCGAACTCGACGCTCAGTGGCGCGACCTGTTCCTCGAATTTCCCGACCGCTTCATGGTCGGCACCGACACCTTCACGCCCGAGCGCTGGCACTACCTGGTCGAGCACGCGCAATGGAGCCGCGCCTGGCTCGCCACGCTGCCGCCGGAACTCGCCGAGCGCATCGCCTGGCGCAACGGCGAGACGCTGTTCGCCGCGGCTATCCGGTGAAGACGGCCGCGGCCGTGCTGGCCGCCGCGCTGCTGACGGCCCCGGCGACCGCCTGCGAGCCGCCGCTCGCCGGCCCTGGAGTGCAGCGGATCGACGGCAGCGGGCACGTCGTCGCCTGGCGCGCGCCGCAGCCGGTGCCGCTGGCGCAGTTCTTCACGCTGGAGTTCGCCGCCTGCGCGCGCAGCGGCGACCGGATCGAGGCGCCGCGCGTCGAGGCGACGATGCCGCAGCACGGCCACGGCATGAACTACCGGCCGACCGTCGAGTCGCTCGGCGGCGGCCGCTTCCGTGCCGGCGGGCTGCTGCTGCACATGCCGGGGCGCTGGCAGCTGTCGTTCACCGTCGGCGGCGAGACGCTGCGCGCCGTGCTGACGGTCGACTGACCGCCGGCACGTCCCTGCGGCGCTACAGCGGCGAGGCGGACTCGCGATGCACAGGCTGCACCACGCCCTGCTGCTCGTCGCGCTGCTCGTCGCGGCGCCTTGCGCCGACGCCGCCCTGCTCGACTTCAGCGCGCAGGAGCGGCAGCAGATCGTCTCGCTCGGCCCGTGGCCGCCGCGCATCGCGCCGGACCCGAGCAACCGCGTATCGGGCGATGCCGAGGCGATCGCGCTCGGCGCGCGGTTGTTCTTCGACGCGCGCCTGTCGCCGTCGAACCGCATCGCCTGTGTGACCTGCCACCAGCCCGACCGCGGCTGGACCGACGGCCTGCCGCGCGCGCGGGGGATGGAGGAACTGGAACGCAACACGCCGTCGCTCGCCAACCTGCGCCAGCGGCGCTGGTTCGGCTGGGGCGGCGGCGCCGACAGCCTGTGGATGGCCAGCCTGCGGCCGCTGCTCGACCCGCGCGAGTTCGCCTCCAGCGCGGCGGCCGTCGCCGCGCTCTACGCGCGCGACGCCGATCTCGCCTGCCGCTACCGCCGCGCCTTCGGCCGCGCGCCGGCCGAGGAACGGGGCGGCGAGGAGTCGGTGCTGGTGAACACCGCCAAGGCGCTGGCCGCCTTCCAGGAGAGCCTGACCAGCGGCCGGACGCCGTTCGACGAGTTCCGCGACGCGCTGGCGAGCGGCGAGCCCGCGGCAGCGGCGCGCTACCCGCTCGCTGCGCAGCGCGGGCTGCGGCTGTTCATCGGCCGCGGCAACTGCGTCGCCTGTCACAACGGGCCGCTGTTCAGCAACGGCGAGTTCGGTGACGTCGGCGTGCCGTACTTCGTCGCCCCCGGCCGGGTGGACTCCGGGCGGCACGACGACCTGCAGCGGCTGCGCGCCAGCCCATACAACCTGCTCGGCCGCCACGGCGACGACGGCGGCGCATCCGCGACGGCGACGCGGCACGCCGTGCTGGAGCCGCGGCACTGGGGCGAGTTCAGGGTGCCGAGCCTGCGCAACGTCGCGACGACCGCGCCGTACATGCACAACGGCTCGGTGTCGACGCTGCGCGACGTGGTCCTGCACTACTCGACGCTGGACGAGTCGCGCATCCATTCGAGCGCGCAGCCGCTGCTGGTCGCCTTGCGGCTGGCACCGGAGGAGGTTGACGAACTGGTCGCCTTCCTCGAGACGCTGACCGACGCCGCCGGCGCCGACCGGCCGCGGCCGCCGATGCCGGCACCATGCGACCCGCCCGCGGCTCAGTTGAAGTAGCCGATCGCCGCGATCGCCAGGGCCACCAGTGCCGCCAGCCAGACGAGCGGCCAGCGCGGCCGCTCGGGTTCGGCCGGCGCCTGCTCCTGCGCGACCGGCGTGTAGCGGCCGCGCGTGGTCGCCACCCGCGGCAGCATCGGGCTGACGGTCCGCTCGGGCTCCAGCGGCGGCAGCCTGTCGAGCGGAATGCGCACCGTCAGGTTCATCGCCTCGACCATCAGTTCCGGCGGCAACTCGCCGCGCGCCTGACGCGCCAGGCCGAAGGCGACCAGGCGCGCCGCATCGCGTGCCAGTCGCACCGGCTGCAGGCGCGGATCGGCCTCGGCGCAGTCGTGCAGGCTCCGCCGGCCGTCGCACTGCTCGAGCAGCCGGCGCTGGTGGCCGTGCAGGCCGAAGCGCGGCTGCACGAGTTCCTCGCGGCCACGCCTGGTCAGCTCGAGCACCACCGGGGGCGGCTCGGCGGTGCCGCGCGGCTTCGCCTGCGCGACCGCGGGCTCGGACGAAATTCCATGCATCGCTGTGCTGTCGGGTGACGAGGTTTCGGCCACGCTGCGATGCTAGGCGGGCCGCGCCCGCGCGTATCTCATGCGGAAGGACGTCGCACCGGTGAGGGCGGCCGCCCGGTCAGTCGTCACTAACGAGCATCCCCTGCAGTCCTGCTACCGTCGACCTCATGCAGACGACCGACCAGATCCCGCTCGACCGGCTCGCCGCCACCGCGCTGGCCAACGTCGGAACCGAGTACCCGTTCCACCTGACCCACCTCATGCACGGCGACGACGACCTGCGGCCGCCGCGGGTCCTGCATCCGTTGTTCCACGGCGCATACGACTGGCACTCCTGCGCCCACATGCACTGGACGCTGGCGCGCTGCCTGCGGCTGGGCATCGACGGCGGGATGGCCGCGTTGGTCACCGCGCACTTCGACGCTCGCTTCACGCCAACCGCGGCGGCCGGCGAGTGCGCCTACTTCACGGTCGCGGGGCGGGCGACGTTCGAGCGACCCTACGGTTGGGGCTGGCTGCTGCAGCTGTCGGTCGAGCTCGACGCGCTGGCGACGACGCTGCCGGCTGCGGCGCGCTGGCGCGATGCGCTGGCACCGCTGGCCGCACTGCTCGCCGGGCGCCTGCGCGCCTGGCTGCCACGCGCCGAGTTCCCGGTGCGTGCCGGCACGCACGGCAACAGCGCCTTCGCCTTGCTGCTGGCGCGGCAGTACGCGCAGCGCGGCGACAGCGCGCTGGCCGCTTCGATCGAGGAGCGCACGCGCCGCTGGTTCGGCAACGACCGCCGTTACCCGGCCCACTACGAGCCGGGCGGCGACGATTTCCTTTCCGGCGGACTGTGCGAGGCCCTGCTGATGGCGCGCCTGCTGCCGGCCGATCGATGGGCGATGTGGTGGGCGGAGTTCGCCCCTGCCGAAGCCGCACTGGCAGCGTGGCTGGCACCGGTACCGGTTGCCGATCCGGCCGACGCGAAGATCGTCCACCTGCACGGGCTGAACCTGTCGCGCGCCTGGTGCTGGCGGCAATTGCGGCCACTGCTGCCGCCGCAGTTGCAGGAAACGGCAGCGCGCGCCGCGACGGCGCATCTGCGGGCGTCGCTCGCCGCCGCCACCGAAGGCGACTACGCCGGCACGCACTGGCTCGCCTCGTTCGCACTGCTCGCGCTCGCCGGGGATTCGGTCGACGGCTGTTGACGGCAATCAACGCCGCCGGCGGCGGGGCTGCTCTGATGGGCGCCGGAGGCCTAG
>JBHJND010000011.1:0-12025 GCA_048497655.1 Caballeronia novacaledonica | reverse complement strand
GCGCCGGCCAGCGCCAGCGCGGCGACTGCGAGGCGATAGATCCGGCGCACGGGCAGCGACTTCATCGGCGTCGCGCTCCGCTGGCGCCGGAGCGCCTGCTCACGGCGTGCCGAGGAAGAAGTAGATGTTCCACGTGCCGCTAGTGGAGTAGGCGTAGCCGAGGTACACGGGGCCGAGCGGTGTCTCGCCGCCGAGATACAGGGTGGTCGAGTTCAGCCAGCCGTCGAGGTTGGTCTCGGTGTAGCGCAGGCCGCGCTTGGCGGTCTCCAGCGCGATGCCGAGCCGGATGTCGCCGCGGATGCCGATCGGCATGACGCCGATGATCCGCTCGGCGCGCAGCTGCGCGTAGTACACGTCGTCGCCGATCAGCTGGCCCTGCGCGAAGGCCGACATGCGCAGAAAGCTGCCGAGCTGGACCGCGTCGTAGATCGGCAGCGTGCCGCGCGGCGAGCCGCCATAGTAGGCCTCGCCGCTGAGCACGTAGCGGCCGAACGGATACGCGCCCTTGAACTCGGTGTCCAGCCGGCTGTAGTCCGAGTCCGGGTCGTTGGTGGAGAAGTAGCGAAGGTTGGTCGACCAGCCGCGGGTCGGGAAGTACAGCGTGTCGAACTGGTCGAAGTCCAGCCCGGCGAAGTAGCCGCCGTAGCTGACGTCCCCGGTGGGGAAGAACAGGGGGCCGGTTTCGAGCGAGTAGTTGACGTTCTTCTGCTGCCAGCCGGCGCGGACCTGCCCCAGCAGGCCGACGTTCACGCCGGCCGCGATGTCGACGGCACCCGCCTTGACCCGGTACTCCGCCAGCTTCTGGTTGTCCTGGTAGATCGGGCTGAGCGTCCGCGTGTAGCTCACCAGGGACTCGGCAAAGAAGGTCTGCGTCGGTTCGAGCGGCTGGTACAGGTCGATGCCGAAGCCGGTCGTGCTGCCGATCTGTCCGGTGAGCAGCAGCTCGCCGCCCAGTCTGTTCAGCCAGGTCTTCTGGTAGCCCAGGCGCAGGTCGAACGACGATCCCTGGTCGGCCAGCTCGAGGTTGACGCCCAAGCGAAGGTAGTTCGGCCCCCAGCCCTTCTCGACCGGCGTGATGCGCAGGATATTGCGCTCGCGCACGCTCAGCAGCGTGTAGTCGACGCTTTCGTACCAGCCGTCGCCGAAGACGCGTAGCAGGTCCTTGTCCAGCTGCTCCGTATCGAGCGGTTCGCCTTCCTTCTGCTCGATGTGCCGCTCGACCGCCACCGGGTTGACGTGCTGCATGCCGGCGATCTCGATCTCGTCGACGCGCGGCGCCCGCTTCTTTGCCGGCGCGGCGAAGCGGCCCCACCACTGCGCGTACTGCTGCTCGCTGACCGAAAGCGCCTGCAGGCGCGCTGCCACGGCCTGCGCCGCGGCGCGGCCGCGGTCGGCCGCCAGCTCGTGCTTGTCGAAGTCGCCCGCGGAAATCTGATCGAGGTCCGGCTTGATGTAGATGTCGGTCGGCTTCAGCGTGGCCAGCGACTGGGCGACGTTCTGCTCGGTCAGGATGTTGACCATCTGCGCCGAGACCGACAGCAGCGAGCCGACCTGCTCGGGTTTCAGCAGCGGCGAGCCGACGTTCACCGCGATCACCACGTCGGCGCCGCAGCGGCTGCGCACCTCCTGGATCGGCACGTTGTCGACCAGGCCGCCGTCGACCAGCCGGCGGCCGCGGTACTCGAGGGGCGCCAGCAGTCCCGGCACCGACATGCTGGCGCGCATCGCCATCGTCAGGCTGCCGTCGCGGAACACCACCCGCTCGCCGGTGCCGATGTCGGTGGCGATCAGCGACACCGGCAGCGGCAGCTGCTGCATCTCCGGCTCGCCGAGGTTGGCGTGCACCAGCGAATTGAAGAACAGCTTGATCTTCTGTCCGAGTACGACGCCGGGCGGGTACGCGATCTCGCCGTGGTTGAAGCCCGTCTCCGAGGCCGGCAGGAAGCGCTGCGACTCGCGCCGGTTGCGGTAGCTCATCTGCGAAAACTCGGGGTTGTCCTGGAACATGTCGTGCCAGTTGGCCTTCGACATCTCGACGCGCATCTGCGCCGGCGACATGCCGGCGGCCCAGGCGCCTGCGACCAGCGCCCCCATGCTGGTGCCGGCAATGCAGTCGACCTGCACCCGGTGCTTCTCGAGCACCTCCAGCACGCCGATGTGCGCCGCGCCGCGGGCGCCGCCACCGCCCAGCACCAGGCCGACGCGCGGGCGCGTTGCCGGCTCCGCGGCATGAACGACGGAGGCGAGCGCGATCAGGCTGGCGGTGCCGAGCCGCGCGCAGCGAATCACGCGATCCTTCATCTTGTGCAGGCCCGGATGTCCTTACGCTGTCCTGGCATTCGCGCGGCTGACCGCGGAACTCCGGCAAGAGTATCCGACGGTGGCTGCAGACGGACACGGCCTGGCAGCGCCCGGCGCCGGCGGCAATTACCGCCGGGCGCCGAGTCGGACCTCCTCTTCCTCGGTCGGCAGCTGCGGCCGGTCGCGCGTCTTGCTGACCAGGCAAAGGAAGCCGAGCGGGCAGTCCGCGGCCGCATGGAACTGGTGCCAGGTCAGTGGATCGACCGTCACCAGGTCGTGGCTGGCCACCGGCTGGTCGCTGCCGCCCAGCCGCACGGTGCCACGGCCGCGCAGGATCAGCACCGCATGCGTGTGCTGGTGGCGCTCCAGCGTCGAATGGCCGCCCGGGGCGATCTCGAAATAGCGCAGCTCGCAGTCCTGGTCCGGCTGCGCGAACAGCAGCTGTCGCGTGATGTCGCGAAACGGCGCGCTGCCTTCTTCCTTGTAGCGCAGCCGCTCGACGTCGACCCAGCCGAAGTCGCCGGAGTCCTGCGGCGTGAAGCGCCGGACGCCGCTCACGTGGCCGCCTCGGCGGCAGCAGTCACCGCCTCGACAAAGTCGCGGCTGCGCCCGGCCAGCCGCTCTCGCGCGATCAGCAGCGAGCCGCCGATCAGCAGCATGCTGTCGGCGCCGTACTCGCGCTTCAGCTCGGGCACGCGCTCGACCGACATGCCGCCGGCGGGCACGGGCAGGGTCGCGCGCAGTCCGTGCCATGGCGCGCGGTTGTTGTGGGCGATGTCCCGGCAGGTCTCCGCAGGATAGGTGAAGCGGCCGCCGTGATTGGGAAAGATCACCGCGTCGGCGCCGAACAGCCTGAACAGCTTGCCGAGCAGTGCCGGCGGCGCGATTCGGCCTGCGCCGCCGAGGGCCGGGTGGGCGATGAAGGCCAGGTCGGGATGCTCGCGCTTCAGCGCGTTGAAGGTCGCGACGCCGCAGATCAGCGGCGCGATCAGGAAGACGGAAACGCCGTGTTGCCGCGCCAGTTCGATCTGCCGGAGCATCTGCACGTGGGTGCCGTGCAGGCTCGGTGCATACAACGTGCGGCGCCCGGACGTTGCGTTGGTCTCATGCACCACGCGCTGACACGCGGCCGCCCGTTCGGCGAACGGCGCGCTGCGCTGATTGGCCCAGCCGTGGTCGTCCTTGATGACGTCGATCCCCGCCTGCGCGAACGTCCGGCACAACTCGGACAACTGGTCCACCGACGAGCCTATCGGCTTCAGCGCGGTGCAGGTCAGCGGCCGGCCCACCGCGCCGGTCAGGCGCCGCAGCCCGTCGATGCCGAGGTTCGGCCCGCCGAAGGCCCGCGCCAGCGACGCCGGCACCTCGATGTCGACCAGTTCGACGTCCGGCTGCAGCGAGCAGTTGCCGAACAGCATGTTCATCAACTGGCCGGCGTCCTCGCAGACGGTTTCCGCCGCAAGGCTCAGGCTGGCGAGGCTGCTGCCGTCGGCCTGTGGCTCGATCTGCTCGACGCGGGCGACGACGTCGCTGACGATGCGCCGATCCGACACCGCCTCCATCGGCATCTCGACACTCTGCTCGAGCGCCAGCATCCGCGCGCGCTGCGCGGCCATGGCGGGCGGCACCTGCAGGCGGTAGACGGCGAATATGTCACTGCGAGGCATCGACCGATTCTACGTGGCGAGCCCGCCTGTCATGGGGAGGGCGACATCGAGATCGACCGGGCCGTCGACTGGCCGCGCCGCGGTTTGCGGGTTGTCCGACACCGGCTAAAGTGCCAACCGCGGCGCCGCGCGCGCCCGACAAGTCGCACCTCCCGGAAGGCCAGCCCATGAGATCTCCGCACGCCCAGATGCGCCCGGTGCGCCTGCTGTCAACGCTTGCCGTGTGTGCCGCCCTGTCGCTGACCGCCGGCTGCGGCAAGCAGGAGAAGAAGGACCTGGCGCGGCCGCCGGCCGACGTCACCGCGCTGACCATCGTGCCGCGCGACGTGCCGATCACCTCCCTGTTCGTTGCCCAGACGCAGAGCTCGCAGGCGGTCAACATCCAGGCGCGGGTGTCGGGCTTCCTCGATCGGCGCGTCTACACGGAGGGCGCGGCGGTCAAGACCGGGCAGGTGCTGTTCCTGATGGACCCGAAGCCCTTCCAGGCGCAGGTCGACGGCGCCGCGGCGGCGTTGCAGCGCAACCAGGCCGCCCACGATGTGGCGCGCGCCAACCTCGAGCGGATCAAGCCGCTGGTGGCGCAGAACGCGCTGTCGCAGAAGGACCTCGACGATGCCCAGGGCCAGTTCGAGCAGACGGCGGCGGCGGTGGCGCAGTCGAAGGCATCGCTCGAAGCGGCGCAGCTCGACCTGTCCTATACGACCATCCGCTCGCCGGTCGACGGCGTCAGCAGCTTCGCCGCCGTGGCCGAGGGCACCTACGTCGACGCCAAGAACGCGCAGCTGACCACGGTGTCGGTGCTCAGCCCGATGTGGATCAACTTCAGCCTGTCGGAAAACGAGGTCGAGCGGCTGCGCACCCAGGTGCGCGACGGCCTCATGCGGATGCCGGCGGGCAACCAGTTCGACGTCGAGATCGAGCTGGCGAGCGGCGAACTGTTCCCGTACAAGGGCCGGATCACCTTCGCCGACCCGTCGTACAACCCGCAGACCGGCACTTTCCTGATCCGCGCCTCGGTCGACAACCCGAAGGGCATCCTGCGGCCGAACCAGTACGTGCGCACGCGGCTGCACGGGGCGGTCCGGCCGAACGCGATCCTCGTCCCGCAGCGCTCCGTGCAGCAGGGGGCGAAGGGGCACTTCGTCTGGGTCGTCAACAAGGAGGACAAGGCGGAGCTGCGGCCGGTGCTCGTCGGCGACTGGCACGGCGACAGCTGGTTCATCGCGCAGGGCCTGGCGGGCGGCGACCGCGTGGTGGTCGACGGCGGGCTGCGGCTCGCGCCGGGCGCCGCCGTCAAGGTCACGCCCTACACGCCCAAGCCCGAGTCGGCCGAGGCGGCGCGGCCAAGCGCGCCGGCCGGGGCGACGCTGTCGGTGCACTTCGAAACCGGCAAGTCCGCCCTCGACGCCGAGGCGATCCGATTGCTCAAGGGTTTCGCGCCGGCGATGAAGGCGGGCACGAACCCGATCGAAGTGACCGGCTTCGCGGACCGCCGCGGCGACCACGCCGCCAACGTCGAACTGGCCAAGCGGCGGGCGATGGCGGTGCGCGAGGCGCTGCTCGCCGAAGGCATCGCGGCCGACCGCATCCGGCTGAAGCCGCCGCTCGACGTCACCGGCAGCGGCAGCGACCGCGAGGCCCGCCGCGTCGAGCTCGCCGTCGGCCGGTAACGGGACGCCGCCGATGTTCTCGCGATTCTTCATCGAACGGCCGATCTTCGCCGCGGTCGTCTCGATCATCATCTGCCTGGCCGGTCTGGTGTCGATGGCCGTGCTGCCGGTGCAGCAGTACCCGACGATCACGCCGGTGCAGGTCACGGTCTCGGCGACCTATCCCGGCGCCGACTCGAAGACGCTGGCCGACTCGGTCGCCTCGCCGATCGAGGCGCAGGTCAACGGCGTCGACAACATGCTGTACATGTCGTCGACCAGCTCGGCCAACGGCCAGCTGACGCTGACCGTCTACTTCTCGCTCGACACCGACCCCGACATCGCCCAGGTGCAGGTGCAGAACCGGGTCAACCTGGCGCTGCCCCAGCTGCCCACCGCGGTGACGCAGCTCGGCGTGTCGGTGCAGAAGAAGTCGTCGTCGATCATGATGCTGATCGGCGTGTACGGCAAAGGCGAGCGCTACAGCGCCGAGTACATCACCAACTACGCCAACGTCTACGTGCTGGACGCGATCAAGCGCGTGCCCGGCGCCGGGCAGGCGCAGATCATGGGCGTGCCCGACCAGGCGATGCGGGTGTGGATGAACCCGGACCGCATGGCCTCGCTCGGCATCACCACCAGCGACATCGCCAACGCGATCAAGGCGCAGAACGCGCTGTTCGGCGCCGGCCAGATCGGCCAGCAGCCGACCGCCGGACCGGTCGAACTGACCTTCCCGGTCGTCACCCAGGCGCCGTTCACCGATCCGCGGCAGTACGAGCAGATCATCCTGCGCGCCAGCCAGGACGGCAGCGCCATCGTTCGCCTGGGCGACGTCGCCCGCGCCGAGGTCGGGCTGCGCCAGTACATCGTCGACTCCAGGCTCAACGGCACGCCGGCCACCTTCATCGCCGTCTACCTGCAGCCCGGAGCCAACGGCCTGGACGTGTCCGCCGGCGTGCGCAAGACGCTGCAGGAGATGAAGTCGCGCTTCCCGGAGGGCATGGACTACGTCGTCTCTCTCGACACCAACGACTTCGTCAAGCTGTCGATCGAGGAGGTGATCCACACGCTGATCGAGGCGATCGTGCTGGTGGTGCTGGTCGTCTACCTGTTCCTGCAGAGCTTCCGCTCGACGATCATCTGCACGGTGGCGATCGTGGTGGCGCTGATCGCCACCTTCGCCGGCATGCTGGCGCTCGGCTTCTCGGTCAATCTGATCACCCTGTTCGGCCTGGTGCTGGCGATCGGCATGGTGGTCGACGACGCGATCGTGGTGGTCGAGAACGTCGAGCGCAACATGCACCAGCACCATCTGGGGCCGAAGGAGGCGACGATCCGCTCGATGCAGGAGATCGGCAGCTCGCTGGTCGCGGTGGTGCTGGTGATGGCCTCGGTGTTCATCCCGGCGGCCTTCCTGCCGGGCACCACCGGGCAGCTGTACAAGCAGTTCGCCATCACCATCGTGGTCTCGGTGGTCGTTTCCGGCTTCGTCGCGCTGACGCTGACGCCGGCGATGTGCGCGCTGATGCTCAGGCACAACCCGCCGCCGCAGCGCGGCTTCTTCGCCTGGTTCAACCGCCAGATCGACGCCCTGACGCGCGGCTTCGGCCACGCCGTCGAGCTGGTGATCAAGCGCTCGGTCGTGGCGCTGGTGCTGCTGGCCGGCTTCCTGTGGAGCATCTGGCACCTGTTCACCGTGCTGCCGACCAGCTTCGTGCCGAACGAGGACCAAGGCTATGTGATGGCGGCGATCATGATGCCGGAGGCGGCCAGCATCGACCGCACGCAGGCGGTGGCGGAGAAGGTCGACGCGATCCTGGCGAAGATTCCCGGCGTCGATAACCGCACCATGCTGACCGGCTACAGCCTGCTCGACAGCGGCTTCAAGACCAACGCCGGCACCTTCTTCGTGACGCTGAAGGACTTCAAGCAGCGCTACGACTCGGGCGAGACGGCCAGGGAGCAGAACGCGCGCGCGGTGCTGATGAACCTGTACCGGGAGGCGCAGAAGATCGACGAGGCGATCGTCATGCCCGTGGCGCCGCCGGCGATTCCCGGCATCGGCACCACCGGCGGCTTCGAGTTCTGGATCCAGGACACCGGCGCCGGCGACCCGGCGCAACTCGACGAGGTGACGCAGGAGTTCCTGAAGAAGGCGCGCGCGCGGGCCGAGCTGGCCAGCGTGACGAGCACCTTCCGCGCCAACACGCAGCAGCTGCGCGCCGTGGTCGACCGCGACAAGGCGACTCTGCTCGGTGTGCCGGTGGAGGATGTCTACAGCGCCATCCAGGCGCAGTTCGGCTCGCTGACGGCGAGCCAGTACAACCAGTTCAGCCGCGTCTGGTGGGTGATCGTGCAGTCGGATGCGGTCTACCGGCAGAACCCCGGCGACCTGACCCGGCTGTACACGCGCTCGCGCGAAGGCCACATGGTGCCGCTGGCGGCTCTGGTGAAGACCGAGTGGGTCGCCGGCCCCGACCTGCTGCCGCACTTCAACGGCTTTCCGGCGGCCAAGGTCAACGGCAACGCGGCGCCGGGCTACAGCTCCGGCGACGCGATCGCGGCGATGGAGGAGGTCGCCGGGGAGGTGCTGCCGGCGGGGTTCACCTTCGCCTGGTCGGGGCTGGCGTTCGAGGAGAAGAAGTCCGGTGGCACGTCGGCCATCGCCTTCGTCTTCGGCCTGATCATCGTCTTCCTGGTGCTCGCCGCGCAGTACGAGTCGTGGACGCTGCCGGGCGCGGTGATGTCGGCGGTGCCGTTCGGCATCCTCGGCGCGCTGCTCACCAACTGGGCGCGCGGGCTGGAGAACGACGTCTACTTCCAGATCGGCCTGCTGGTGCTGATCGGGCTGGGCGCGAAGAACGCGGCGCTGCGGGTGTCCGCTGCGCGCGAGTTCCGCCACCAGGGCAAGTCGATCATGGAGGCCACCCGGCTGGCCGGCGAGCAGCGGCTGCGACCGATCATCATGACCTCGCTTGCCTTTGCCGCCGGCTGCCTGCCACTGGCGCTCGCGACGGGCGCCGGCGCCAACGCCCGGCACTCGATCGGCACCGGCATCATCGGCGGGATGATCGGCGAGACGACGCTGGCGATGCTTTACGTGCCGCTGCTGTTCTATCTGTTCGACCGGCTGGCGGAAGGCAAGGAGAAGGTGCCGGCGGCGACCGCGCCGGCAGCCGCGTCGCAGGCGCCGCCGGCAGGCATCGCGGAAGGCATCGCGGAAGGCAACGCGGAAGGCAGCGCGGCAGGCGACGGCGGTCAGTCGCCGCGAGGGGAGGGCTGACATGCACACCCTCCCGGTCGGCCGAATCGCCGCGGCGATGACCCTGGTCGCGCCCGCGGGCCAACGGCGCGCATTGCGCACTCTGGCCCCGTTGCTGGCCATGGCCCTGCTCGCCAGCTGCATGGTCGGCCCCGACTACAAGCGGCCGGCCATCGACGCGCCCGCGTCGTTCCGTTTCGAACCCGCGGCCGTGGCGCAGACGGCGAACACCGAGTGGTGGAGGCAGTTCGGCGACCCGGTGCTCGACGGGCTGATCGAGGCCGCGCTGGCCAGCAACCTCGACGTCAAGATCGCCGCCGCCAACGTCGAGCAGGCGATGGCGCTGATCACGCAGGCCCGCTCGCCCCTGTTCCCGCAGGTCGGCTATGCGGCCGGCGGCGAGCGCGCGCGCAGCCCGGAGACCGAGCTGACGTCGAGGATCCCGAACTACCCCAACCCGCAGTCGACCTACCAGGCGCTGCTGTCGGTGAGCTGGGAAATCGACCTCTGGGGGCGGATCCGGCGCCTGTCCGAGGCGGCGCAGGCGAACATGCTCGCCACCGACGAGGCTCGCCGGGGCGTGATCCTGTCGCTAGTGAGCTCGGTGGCGACGGGCTACATCACGCTGCGCGGGCTGGACGAGCAGCTGATGATCGCCAGGCGCACGCTCGACGCCTACGGCGAATCGGTGCGGCTGTATGCATTGCAGTTCAAGTACGGGCAGACCTCGCAGATGACGGTGGCGCAGGCGCAGTCGCAGTACGAGACGGCCGCCGCGCGCATCCCGCAGGTCGAGCAGCGCATCGCGCAACTGGAGAACGCGCTGTCGATCCTGCTCGGCCGCAACCCGGGCCCGATCCCGCGCGGCAAGTCGATCTACGACCTCGCCCTGCCGGCCGTGCCGGCCGGCGTGCCATCGACGCTTCTGGAGCGGCGGCCGGACATCCTGCAGGCGGAGCAGGCGCTGATCGCCGCCAACGCGCAGATCGGCGCCGCCCGCGCGCTGTACTTCCCGACGATCTCCCTCACCGGGGCCTTCGGCACGGCGAGCACGGAGCTGTCGAACCTGTTCAGCGGGCCGGCGCGGACCTGGAACTACGCGGGCCAGATCGTCGGGCCGATCTTCACCTTCGGCGCGGTCAGCGGGCAGGTGGCCCAGGCCGAGGCGGCGCAGCAGGCGGCGCTGCTCGCCTACCAGCGGTCGATCCAGAGCGCGTTCGCCGACGTGGACGACAGGCTGATCGCCGGCCAGAAGCTGAGGGAGCAGCAGGCCGCGCAGGAGCGGCTGGTGGCGGCGCTGCGTGACTACGCCCGGCTGGCCAAGCTGCAGTTCGACGCCGGCTACGCGCCCTACTCGACCGTGCTGCAGGCCGAGCAGGCGCTGTTTCCCGCCGAGCTCGACCTTGCCGCGATCCGCGCATCGGTGTTCGGCTCGGCCGCCGACACCTACAAGGCGATGGGCGGCGGCTGGGTGACCGAGGCGGACCGGCTCACCGGCAGCGCCGCGGCGCCGCCGCCGGAGCGTGCGGCGAGGCAGCCGTTGTTTTGAATGCCGTCGGGCACGCCGGCCGCGCACGGTCAGGCGCCGCGACTTGTCCGTGATCGCCCGCGGTCCGGCGTTCGGGCTTGCTATCGTCCGCTCCCTGTGGCGGCGCCACAGCGGGCGCTTGCCGGCCGTGGGCCGTCCGGGGCGAGGCAATCAGGACAAGGAAGTGCGGGCGACAGTGCCGGCGACGGAAACTGCGAGGGAACACTGAGCCGATGCGCTGGTGCACGGTCCTGCTGATGCTGCTCGTCGCGGTGCTGGCGCCGCATGCGCTGGCGGCGCCGCCGGCCGCCGGCGCGCCCGAGCCGGCCACGCTGCGCATCCTCAACCGCGAGATCGTCACCTTCCGCGCCGAACTGCTCGGCGCGGCGCCGGCGCACCGGGTCGAACGGGCGCGCGACCGGCTGCGGCAGATCCCCGACGCGGCGATCGACCGGCCGATCACGACCGTCTCGGCCGAGATCGGCGCCTCCAGCGGCGTGCAGTTCTTCCTCGGCGAATACCTGCTGTTCTCGGTCGTCCACGACGATGTCGACGCCGAGGCCCGGCAGAGCTTCGGGGCGCTGGTCGACCAGACCCGGGCGCGGCTCGAGGAGGCGCGCATCGCCTGGCACCAGTCGCACGACCGGCCGCTGCTGCTGCGCGGACTGTTGTGGGCGGCCGTCGGCACGGCGGTCTTTGCGGCGCTGGTGTGGCTGCTCTATCGCGCCGGCGGCGCCGGCCTGCATTGGCTGCAGCAGTGGCGGGACCGCATGGCGGAAAGGCACGCGCACGTCGATCTGGGCGAGTTCGTCGCCCGGATCGTCGTCGGCAGCCTGCACGCGGTGCAGTGGCTGCTGATCGCGGCGCTGGCTTACGGCTGGCTGCGCTTCGTCGCCGGTTGCTTCGTGGCGACCGCGCCGATCGCCGAGCGGCTCGACGGCTGGCTTTGGGAGAAGCTGAACTGGATCGGCGAAGGCTTCCTCGCCAGCCTGCCGGGCCTGTTCACCATCGTCATCGTGCTGGTGATCACGCGGGCGATTGCCGATGCGGCCGGCTACGTCTTCGACGCGATCCAGCACGGCCGGGTCAGGCTGCCGCTGGTGCATCCGGAGACCACCAGCGCGACGCGACGAATCGTCGGCATCGTCGTCTGGGGGCTGGGCATCGCAGTGGCCTACCCCTACCTGCCGGGGTCCGGCAGCGAGGCATTCAAGGGGCTGTCGGTGCTGTTCGGCCTGATGCTGACGCTGGGCTCGACCAGCCTGGTGACGCAAGCCATGAGCGGCCTGGTGATCGTCTACTCGCGGGTGCTACGCAAGGGCGACTTCGTCGAGGTCAGCGACGTGCAGGGCGTGGTCGTCGAGGTGGCGGCGCTGGCAACCAAGATCGTCAACGTGCGCAACGAGGAGATCACGATCCCCAACTCGGTGCTGATCGCCAGCCCGATCCGCAACTACTCGAAGCTCGCCGGCAGCCAGGGCACGCTGCTGACGGCGAAGGTGACGATCGGCTACGACGCGCCGTGGCGGCAGGTGCAGGCGCTGCTGATCGAGGCGGCGCGGCGGACCGCGCACGTTCGGGCGACGCCAGCGCCGTATGTCTACCAGCGCGCGCT
>JBHJND010000010.1:0-1796 GCA_048497655.1 Caballeronia novacaledonica | reverse complement strand
CTGTTCCTGTTCTACGTGTTCTGGGAGGCGATGCTGATCCCGATGTTCCTGATCATCGGCATCTGGGGCGGCGAGCGGCGCATCTATGCGACCGTGAAGTTTGTGCTGTACACCGCGTTCGGCTCGATCCTGATGCTGGCGGCGATCATCTACCTCGTCTGGTCGCTGCAGCAGGGCACCGGCGTGACCTCGTTCTCGTTCGACGATCTGTACAAGCACCAGTTGCCGCTGCAGGCACAAGGCTGGCTGCTGGCGGCGTTCGCGCTGTCGTTCGCGATCAAGGTGCCGATCGTCCCGCTGCACACGTGGCTGCCCGACGCGCACGTCGAGGCGCCCACCGCAGGCTCCGTGATCCTGGCCGGGGTCCTCTTGAAGATGGGCACCTACGGCTTCATCAAGCTGGGTTTCCCGCTCTTTCCCCAGGCGGCAAGCGCGGCGGTGGAATGGGTGATGCTGGTCGCGGTGATCAGCATCATCTATGGCGCCTGCCTCGCGCTGGTACAGACCGATATCAAGAAGATCATTGCCTACTCGTCGATCAGCCACCTGGGCTACGTGATGCTGGGGCTGGCGAGCCTGGACCTGATTGGCATCCAGGGCGCGATCATCCAGATGGTGAGCCACGGTCTGACCGCAGCGGGCCTGTTCCTGATGGTCGGCATGATCTACGAGCGCTGCCACACGCGCGAGCTCGCCGCCTATGGCGGACTGGCGAAGATCCTGCCCGTGTACTCCGTGTTCTTCATGATCCTGACGCTCGCGGCGATCGGACTGCCGACGACCAGTGGGTTCACCGGCGAGTTCCTGGTGCTGCTCGGCGCCTTCAATTCCGCCTGGCCGCTGCACGTGGCCGGCAACTCGGTGCCGCTCGTGATGGCCGGCCTGGCGGTCACCGGTGTCGTGCTTGGAGCGATGTACATGCTGTGGTTCGCGCAGCGGTTCCTGTATGGCGCCGTCAAGGTTCCTCATGCGCCCGTGGTCGACCTCAACGCGCGGGAGCGCGCCATCCTGGCGACGCTGGTGGTCGCGGTGTTCTGGCTAGGGCTCTTCCCGCAGGAGGCACTGCGCAAGACCGAGGTCGCCGCGCGCCAGTACCAGAAATGGGTCGACGTCGCCGCGAAGCCCGTGGCGCCGACCGCCCGCGCGGCTGACGCGGCGCTGCAACCGGAGGCCGCACGATGAACTGGTCCTTCATGGTCGTGGCGATGATGCCCGAGCATCTGCTGCTCATCGGCATTGCCGTGCTGATCGCCCTGGATGTGCTGGACGTCGGTCAACGGTATTCCGCGCTGGTCGCGACGGCTGCGGTACTGGGCGCAGCACTGATGGCGACGCTGCTCGCAATTGTGCAGTTCCAGGGTTCGCCGTTTCCGGGGCATTTCTCGGTCGACCAGGCAACACTGACGGCGAAGGCCGTCGTGCTGGCGCTGACGCTGCCGCTGCTGCAGCTGTCGCGCGACGAATTCGGCGACGATGAGCGTTTCTACATACTGCTGCTGTCTTCGCTCTACGGCGTGCTGCTGGTCAGCTCCGCCGACGGGTTCCTGACGATGTTCCTCGGCCTCGAGATCATGTCGATGCCGGTATACGTCCTGGTGCTGCTTGCCTACAAGCGGCACGAGGCGGCGGAGGCGGCGCTCAAGTACCTCGTGCTGGGCGGGGCGGCCACCGCGATGTTCCTGATGGGAGCCTCGCTGGTCTACGGCGCGACCGGCTCGCTTGCGCTCGATACGTTCGTCAAGGCCGCGCAGGCCAAGGACACGCTGGCGGTCGTGGCTGTCATCCTGGTGCTGGTC
>JBHJND010000009.1:0-7714 GCA_048497655.1 Caballeronia novacaledonica | reverse complement strand
AGGAAGGCAAGAACGCGTACCTGGAGAAGCGCAAGCCGGACTTCCGCAAGTTCCGCCGGCTGCCGTAGCCTCTTGTGCGGGTCCGCGTTCCGGACCGCGTTCAGCCTCAAGTGAACCATCCCCTGTCCATCACGGCAGCCGCGCGCGACGCGGCCGACACGGTCGCGCTGCATGTGGGCCGCGAGCGCTACACCTTCGCACAGCTCGCCGACTTCGTGCGCACGCGGCTCGCCGCCCTCGGTCCGGAGCTGAAGCCCGGCCGGCCGGTGCCGCTCGCGGGCCGCAACACGCTGGAACGGATCATTGCGCTCTACACGCTGCTCGAGGCGCGCGTGCCCGTGCTGCTGCTGCATCCGAAGCTGACCGACGCCGAGCGCGCAGCGGAGATCGCGGCGACCGAGCGTGCGTCGCACACGCTGCCTGACGATGCCGCCGTGATCCTCTACACATCCGGCACGACGGGCCAGGCGCGCGGTGCGGTCCTGACCCGCTCGGCACTGATCGCGTCGGCGCAGGCCAGCGCGGCGAACCTCGGCTGGGAGTCGGACGACTGCTGGCTGCTGGCGATGCCGGTTGCGCGCGTGGGCGGGCTGTCGATCGTCACCCGCTGCCTCGCCGCACGACGCACGGTGGCGCTGGCACCGGCGTTCGACGCACAGCTATTGCCGGACTGGCTGCTGCGGTACCGCGTCACGCTGCTGTCGCTGGTGCCAACCATGCTCACGCAGTTGCTCGACACGCATCCGCAGTGGCGGCCGCCGGATCACCTGCGCGCGGTGCTGATCGGCGGCGCCGAGGTCCCTCCGAGGCTGCTCGAACGCGCCGCCGGGCGCGGCATGCCGATCGTCATCACCTACGGCTGCACCGAGACCTGCTCGCAGGTCGTCGCCACGCCCTATGCGCGGCGCTTCGATACCGCCGCCAGTGGCGCCGGCCGCGTCCTGCCGGGCGTGGAGCTGCGCATCGACGAGGGCCGCATCCTCGTTCGCGGTCCGATGCGCATGGCCGGCTATCTCGGCGAGCCACCGCTGGCCTCCGGCGACTGGTTCGATACCGGCGACCTCGGCGAGTTCGATGCCGATGGTTTCCTGCACCTGCGTGCGCGCCGCGTCGACCTGATCGTCAGCGGCGGGGAGAACGTCTATCCGGCCGAAGTGGAGCGGGTGCTCGAAGCCTGCCCTGGCGTTCGCGCAGCCGCTGTGTTCGGGGTGGCGGATGAAACCTGGGGCCAGGTGGTGGCCGCCGCCCTGGTGCCGGGGCCGCAGCCACCGGCCGACGAGGTCCTGATCGACCACCTCGCAGCCCGGCTGGCCCCCTACAAGCGGCCGCGCCGCATCGGCCTGGTGTCCAGCCTGCCGATGACCGCGGCCGGCAAGCTCGATCGCGCCGCCCTGGCCGCCCGGCCCCCGACTCTCCGGCCTTTGCCCGCGCCGCACTGACGACCCAATACGGCCCGTCGTTGGCGATAATGCGCAGGTCGCACCGCGCACACACCGTTGCCGCATGACCCTTTCGTCCGCCGCCTCGACCCCTGCCGTCGTTCCCGGATCGCTTGCCGCCTGGCGCATCGCCTGCCGGCTGCCGAGCCTGCTGGTCGCGGTCAGCCCCGTGCTGGTCGGAACCGCGCTCGCGTGGGAGCGGACCGGCCGCTTCGATGCGCTGACGATGCTGCTGGCGCTTGCGGCGGCCGTGCTGCTGCAAGTGATCTCCAACCTTCAGAACGACGTCGGCTACACGATGCGCGGCGCCGAGCGGTACGGCAATCGCACCGGCCTGCCGCGCGCCACCGCCAACGGCTGGCTCGAGATCGCGCAGGTTCGCAAGGCGATCGTGGCCTGCTGCGGGCTGACGCTGGCGCTCGGCGCCCCGCTGGTGCTCGAGCATGGCTGGCCGGTGCTGGCGATGGGGCTCGGCTCCCTCGCTGCCGCCCTGGCCTACATGGGAGGGCCGCGGCCGGTCGCCTACACGCCGTTCGGCGAACTGGTCGTGTTCATTTTCTTCGGCATCGTCGCGGTGGCCGGTTCGGACTACGTGCAGACCGGGAACGTCGGGATGACGACCTGGCTGGCCGCAGTGGCGCTCGGGGCTCTCGCGGCCTCGGCTCTCGCGGTCAACAACCACCGCGATATCGCGCATGACCGCAGCGTCGGCCGGCGCACCTTCGCGGTCGTGTTCGGCGCATCGGTTTCGCGCGGCATGTACGGGCTTAGCGTGCTGGGTGCCTTCGCGCTGCTGGCGCCGATGGCGCTGATGACGTCGTTAGCACTGCTGGCGCCGCTGCTGCTGCTGCCCGCGGCGCTGCGCCTGCAGCGCGACTTTGCAGCGAGCGCCCCCGGACTCGCCTACAACGCGATCCTCGTGCGGACTTTCAAGCTGGAGCTGGGCTACGCGGCGCTGCTCGCCCTCGGTGCCGTCATGGCCCGATGGCTGGCCTGATCAGCGCGCGTCGGCGCCGCGAGCGAAGGCCAGCGAGGTGAGCGGCGTGCTCTGGATCAGCCCCGCAAGGTCGGGCTGCAGCGTGATCTGGACCACCGCGATATCCCAGCCGGCTTTCACGATCTTCGTCACCGCACGCCGCTTCATCGACACCGTGCGCACGAAGTAGAAGCGCCGGCCGTCCATTTCCGTCAGCCTGGCGAGCGAGCGCCGCATCTGCGCGTCGACGACACCCACCGCGTCCTCCTGCGCGCTGACTTCCGCACAGACGCGCGTCAGGTCGCCTTCGAGGCCGACCAGATCGGGGCCACTCCGGTCGCCGGACTGCCGCGGATTCCACAGCCACCGCAGCGGCACCCCGGCGACGCCATGACGTACGAGCCACTCGGCGGCGCCGATGATCATCTGCTCATGCTGGATCTGGTTCAGGTACTCCTGCGCCTGGCGACGCACCGTCGACAGCACTGCCATCGTCGCGTCGATCGAGTCCGTCGGTTCGCCGACGACCCGCTTGATGCCGGCCAGCGTTCGTTGTGCATCGGCCAGGACCTTGCGGCGGGCGTCGTCAAACGATCCAAGTTCAAGCATGCAGTGCGGAGTAGCCAGGTCAGGGTGCAGCGGAAGTTAAGGCGCTTTACGGAAACTGCGAAGCGCCCACGCTCACCTGTCTTGGGTTGTCCAGCATCAGCCGAGTGGACGGTGCGCGGTCGCGGTCTCCGGATCGCGTGGGAAGCATTCCCATTTTCTGCGTCTCCGGCTCGGCCGGCGCCGCGCGGCGCGTGCGCCGTCGGTCCGTGCTGACTGGCGCCGGACCGATCGCGACTTCATTGGCGCAACACACCGTTACAGACGTTACCGGCTACGCGTCGCCGAATGCCGACGGCGTCCCTAAGATCGGCGGCCATGAACCTCGCGCTGCAACTTCTCCCGCCGTTGTGCCTGTTCGTGGCGGTCGCCGTGTCAGCGCAGCCACTCGGGCCCGACCGCGCGCAGCGGCTGCTGACCCGGGCCGGCTTTGCGCCACCGCCCGCCGAGGTCGAACGCTTCGCCGCGTTGACCCAGCAACAGGCCGTCGATCGTCTGCTTGCCGAGACGCTGACGGCCGCTCGGACACCCGCACCGGCCTGGGTCGACGACGCGATCGTCGGGCCGCGCGCCCTTCGCGCCCTTGGCGACGAGGAGCGCAAGCTCGAGTTGCAGAAGAACGCGAGGCGGAGCCTCGACCTCAAACGCTGGTGGATCGCCGAAATGGCGACCACGCCCTCGCCGCTGACGGAGCGCATGACGCTGTTCTGGCACAACCACTTCGTCTCGGCACAGCCGAAGGTGCGATGGCCGCAGCTGATGTACCGCCAGAACACACTGCTGCGGCGGCACGCGCTCGGCAACTTCGGCACGCTGCTGCATACGATCGCGCGGGACCCGGCGATGCTCGTCTACCTCGACATGGCGACCAGTCGCCGCGGCAGCCCGAACGAGAACTTCGCACGCGAGCTCATGGAACTGTTCGTCCTCGGGCAAGGTCATTACGGCGAGCACGACGTCAAGGAAGCCGCGCGCGCGTTCACAGGGTTCAGCCTCGATCCGGAGTCGCTGGCCTTCCGGTACCGGCCAGGCCTTCACGATGGCGGCAGCAAGTCCGTGCTCGGTTCGACCGGTCCACTCGCCGGCGACGATGTGCTCGACATCCTGCTCGCGCAGCCGGCGGCCGCGGAATTCATCGCGGGGAAGCTCTGGCGCGAGTTCGTGTCGCCCGAGCCGGACGCGGCGCGCGTGGCGGCGATTGCCCGGCGCTTCCGCGAAAGCGGCTACGACATCGCGGCGGCGGTACGCGAGGTGCTGCAACAGCCCGAGGTGGTCGACGGCCGTGCCGAGAACGCGCTGGTGAAGTCGCCGACCGAGCTCGCCATCGGCCTGGTGCGCCAATCCGGCGCGCGCATCGCGAGTGACACCGGCCTGGCGGCTGCAGTCGCAGCGATGGGACAGAGCCTGTACGCCCCGCCTAACGTGCGCGGCTGGCCCGGCGGCGAGTCCTGGATCAACACGCAGACGCTGCTGGTGCGCAAGCAGTTCATCGAACGCTCACTGGCGAGCCCAGCGGTCGCCGCAGGCGAAGCGCGCGCCATCTTGGCCGCCGCAGAGCCGCCGTCCGTGGTGAACGTGCGACGGCGGCTGGAGGCTGCCCAGGTGATGGCCGTGCACGTCGACGCGGCTGCGGTGCTCGAGTCATACGGTGAGCTGGTGCCGGAGCGCCCGTTGCCCGCTGCCGAGATCGAGCGCCTCGCCGGCCGGCTGCTGGCGAGCACGCCAGCAGCCATGCCAGCACCCGGCACGCTCGCCTTCGACGCAGTGCGCGCATTGCTGCTCGACCCCGCATACCAGCTGAAATGAGCGCCATGCAGCGTCGACAGGTCCTGCGCGCTGGCGCCGCGGTCACCGCCGCCGCCTTGGGCGGCTGGGCACGCTCAGCTGCGCTCGAAGCGCGGCCGCGGCTGCTGGTGCTGATCGAGCTGCGCGGCGGCAACGACGGACTGAACACACTGGTGCCGGTGGACAACGGCCGTTATCACGACCTGCGTCCGCGCCTCGCGCTGCGCGGCGATGCCGTCGTCGCGCTCGCGCCGGGCGCGGCGCTGCACGCGTCGCTCGCGCCATGGCTGCCGCTGTGGAACGCCGGCGAGATGGCGATACTGCAGGGCGTCGGCTATCCGGACCCGGATCTCTCGCACTTCCGTTCGATCGAGATCTGGGACACCGCGTCCGCCAGCGGCGAGATCGTTCAGAGCGGCTGGCTCACGCGCGTTGCCGAAGCGTCAGGCCGCTTCAAGGCGGCCCCGGCCGACGGCGTCATCCTCGGCGCAGCCGATCTCGGCCCGTTCGCTGGCGGAGCCCGCGCGATCGCGCTCGCCGACGCACAGCGATTCGCCAACCAGGCGCGACGGGCCGCGCCCGCGACGACCACGGTGCGCGGCGCGCTGGCTCATGTCGTTCGCGTCGAAGACGACATCGCTCGTGCCGCCGCCGGGCTGATTCCGACGCAGGCGCTGTCGACGGAATTTCCTCGCTCACCATTGGGCCAGGCCATCCACCAGGCCGCGCTGATCGCAGCCTCGCGTCGCGTCCCGGTGGTTCGCATCACGCTCGCCGGCTTTGACACGCACCAGAACCAGCTTGCGCTGCACGCCGCGCTGCTGAAGCAGGTCGCCGACGGCGTGGTGGCGCTGCGCGCGGCGCTTCAGGAAGTCGGCGCCTGGAACGACACTCTGGTGCTGACCTACTCGGAGTTCGGCCGCCGTCCGCGCGAGAACAGCAGCGGCGGCACCGATCACGGCACCGCCAGCGCGCACTTTGCCTTCGGGCCGAAAGTCAGGCGTGGCCTCTACGGTGCGCCACCGGCGCTGGACCGGCTCGACGCCAATGGCAATGTCGCCTACGCGATCGATTTCCGCAGCGTCTACGCCACGGTGCTCGAGCGCTGGTGGGCGCTGGACTCGCGGCGCGCGCTGCGCGGCGCATTTGCGCCGATCGATTTCCTCGCGGCCTGACTCCGCACCTAGCGCCGGAAGCCGCCACCGCGGAATCCGCCACCTCCAAATCGGTCACCGAAGCTGCCGCCGCTGAACCGGTCGCCCCAGCCGCCCCCGCCGCCGCCGAAGCCTCCGGCACCGCCTCCGAAGCGGCTCCCCCAGCTGTCGCCACCGCCGTAGCGGCTGCCCCAGCTGTCCGATCCGCCACCGGAGCGATCCCAGCCGCCGCTGCCCCAGCTGCCCGTGCGGTCCGCCGCACTGCTGCGCGCCTGCTGTTCGCGGCTTGCCCAGTCGGAACTCGAAACGCTGCTCCATCCCCCGGACGAGTGCTGCTGCCAGCTGCCGCTGCCGTCGCTGCGATAGACGTTGCCGTCGGAGCCGGCGTAGTGACTGTTCTGCGGCACGCCGTTGTTCCAGGTCTTGGTCTGACCGGTCTGCGCGTTGTACGTCGTCGTGGTCGCGTCCCGGCTGAATCCCTGCGGTCCAGCGCTCGCCGAAACGTTGCGATCGACAGAGCTGCCGCCGGCTCCGGTGGCCTGGACGTTGGAGCCGTAGGTGCGCTGGCCCGTCTGCGCGTTGTAGGTCGCGTCGCGGTTCACCGAACCGGTGGTCCCCGCTGCCGTATCGAACGTGCGGTTGTAACCCTCGGAGCCCTGGCCGGTGTACGGGTTCCAGCTGCGCTGCGCGTTGTAGGTTCCGGACGTTCCACGATAGGTCGAGTAGCTGCCCGCCGCAGTCGTGCCAAAAGCACCGCCGTTGTCGGCCCAGTAGGTGCGCGTGCCGGACGACACCCCGCCGGGCCAGCTGCGGTAGACGTCGGCGGTCGCCGAGCCACAGCATGGGTAGCCGTAATAGCCCGCGTGGTAATAGGCCCCGCCCCAGTAAGGCTCGGCCCAGTACGCCGCGGTGAGGCCCATCGCAAACCCGAACGTGTAGCCGACGTAGGGGTTGTAGACCGGCATGGCTGCGATGCCGTAGGTGAGGGGCGCGCCATACCAGACGGATCCGACCCACGGGTTGTAGGCGTAGCCCGTGCCGTAGACGACCGTGCCGCCGGCATCGACAACGGTGCCGAGATAACCCGGCGTGTAGCCGACGTAGACGACGTTGCCAGCGTTGCCATAGACGTGCACGTAAGTGACGTAATGCAGCGGCGACGACACGGGGATGGTGTAGATCACCCCCGGCACCGAGGTCGCGACGGCCCAGGGACCCGTCAGCGCGCTCGCGGTGAACCAGACGCCGCCGGTCACGGCGTAATAGGCGTCCGGATTCACCTGGATCACCGGCACCTTGGAATTGACGACATACGTCAGCGGCGTGCCGGCGATCGGCTGCCACTGCGGAGCGCCATCGAACACCGGCGTGAATGTCGGGCCGCCGCTGCGCGCCACCGCGGCGGTTTGCGGGATCGAATTGGCGATCACCGCCTCCTGCGCCTGGGGCGTGCCGGCGACCGACGCAAGAACGATCGACGCCGGGGTCCCCTTCGCCGGGATCTGCCTGAATGACGGCGGCAGCGAGTTGCTCGCGACGAAGGTCCACGGGCCGCCGAGCCCTGGGGCGCGGAACCAGCGGCCGGCCATCAGCACGTAGTAGGCATTATTGGTCGTATCAACGATGACGTCGGTGGCGCTGTTCGTGGCCCACAGCAGCGGCGTGCCGGTGATCGGCACGAGATTGGGCTGGCCCTTGAAGACAATGAGCTCGGTCGGTACTTGCGTGACGTGGATCGCCGGCACCCCATTGGC
>JBHJND010000008.1:0-5093 GCA_048497655.1 Caballeronia novacaledonica | reverse complement strand
GCACGGAGGCAGTCGCGTGGCTAGCGGCTGCCGGCGCGGAACCCGTCGCGCGCCGCGGCATACTTCACCCTGCGTCGCCGGTTTGCCGGTCGAAGCCATTGCCGGAGGTTCAATGCATTCACACAATCCGCGGCGCTCGCTGCTTGCCCGCCTCGCTGTCGCCCTGGTCGTTGCCCTTGCCGGCACGGCGGCGCTCGCCCAGTCTCCCAAGTCGGTCAGGATCCTGGTCGGCTTTCCGGCCGGCGGCGGCACCGATGCGATCGCGCGGCTGCTGGCCGACCGCCTGAAGGACGCGCTCGGCGTGCCGGTGATCGTCGAGAACCGGCCCGGCGCGGGTGGGCAGCTGGCGGCGCAGGCGCTGAAGGCCGCCGCGCCCGACGGCACGACCTTCCTCATCACGCACGACCACACGGTGTCGATCCTGCCGCTGGTGGTGAAGAACCCGGGCTTCGACACGGCGCGCGACTTCGTTCCGGTGGCCGGCTTCGCCACCTTCGTCAACGCGCTGGCCGTTTCCGGCGGCACGCCGGCGAGGAACTTCAACGAGTACGTCGACTGGGTCCGGCGGGAAGGCGGCAAGTCGGCCGTCGGCATCCCGGCGCCGGCATCGGTGCCTGAGTTCCTGGTCAAGGTCATCGGCCAGAAGTACAAGCTCGACCTGGTCGCCGCGCCGTATCGTGGCAGCGCGCCCATGATTGGCGACATGCTGGGCAACCAGATCCCGGCCGGCATCGCCTCGGTGCCCGAGTTCATCGAGAACCACAAGGCCGGCCGGATGCGCGTGGTGGCGGTGCTCGGCGGCGCGCGCCAGGCAGCCGTGCCCGAGGTGCCGACGTTCGCCGAACTGGGGCTGGCCGGCTTCGAAGACGTGCCGTTCTACGGCTTCTTCGCCCCGGCAGGCACGCCGCAGGCGACGGTCGACAGTTTCGGCGCGGCGCTGGCCAAGGTGATCGCCATTGCCGAGGTGCGCGAGCGGATGACCACGCTTGGCCTGACGGTCGGCTACATGCCGCAGAAGCAGTTCGCCGAGCGCGAGCGCGCCTACGCGCAGGCGTGGGCGAAGATCATCAGGGACAGCGGCTTCCAGCCGCAGTAGGGCGAAGCAAGCCGGCGCCGGCAGCGCGGGCCGGCACGCGCCGACGGCGCCTCAGCGCCCGGGCCAGGCGGCGACGCGGCTGCGCTGCTCGCCCAGGCCCTCGATGCCGAGAGTGACGACGTCGCCCGGCTTGAGGAACTGCGGCGGCTTGCGGCCCAGTCCCACGCCCGGCGGCGTGCCGGTGGCGATGATGTCGCCCGGCATCAGGGTCATGAACTGGCTGACGTAACTGACCAGCTTCGCGACGCCGAACACCATCGTCCTGGTGCTGCCGCGCTGGCGGGGCTCGCCATTGACATCGAGCCACATGTCGAGGTCCTGCGGATCGGCGATCGAGGCGGCGGTCACAAGGTAGGGGCCGATCGGGCCGAAGCTGTCGCAGCCCTTGCCCTTGTCCCACTGGCTGCCCCGTTCGAGCTGGAAGTTGCGCTCGGAGACGTCGTTGACTACGCAATAGCCGGCGACGTGCCGCAGGGCGTCGGCCTCGTCGACGTACTGCGCACGGGTGCCAATCACCACGCCGAGCTCGACTTCCCAGTCGACCTTGGTCGAGCCCTTCGGCAGCACGATGCCGTCGTTCGGACCGGTGATCGAGGTGGTCGCCTTGAGGAAGACGATCGGCTCGCTCGGCACTTCCATGCCCGCCTCGGCGGCGTGATCCGAGTAGTTCAGCCCGATGCCGATGAACTTGCCGATCCCCGTGTACGGCACGCCCAGCCGCGGCGCGCCGCGCACCAGCGGCAGCTTGACCGGATCGAAGCGGCTCAGGTGCTCGAGGCGGGCCGGCGCCAGCAGGCCGGAGTCGATGTGGCTGACGATGCTCGACAGGTCGCGGATTCGGCCGTCCGCATCGAGCAGTCCGGGCTTTTCGCGCCCCGCAGGGCCGTAGCGAAGCAGTTTCATGCGCTCTCCGCAGGTGCAGTGCAATCGCGTCGGCCGCCGGAGCGGCGGCGGCTCCCGAAGGGCGCCTCTTGCCGCCGCCGACCCGGCGCCAGGACGCCGACGATAGAGCAATGTTGCAGCAATTCGGTCGTTGCGGGTCGCCGCAGCCGGGGCGAGGCGCGAATTCGCTTGCCGGAGTGCCTCGCTTAGTAGAATCCCGGCGCCATTCCACAACGACCCGGCCAGAGCCATGATCCGAGTACCGAGTGCCGCACCGATCGGGCGCGTGCTTGCCGTCGCCGCCGGCCTCATGCTGGCCGCCGCCGCCGATGCCAGCGTGGTGGTCGTGCTCAACTCGGGCGACGCCACGGTCTCGCTGATCGACCAGGACAAGCGCACCGAGATCCGCCGCTTCGCGGTCGGCAAGGAGCCGCACCACCTGATGGCCACGCCGGACAACAAGACGCTGATCGTGGCCAACGCGGCGAGCAACGACCTGCACTTCCTCGATCCGGTCAGCGGCGAGATCCGCAGGCGCGTGCGCGACATCGCCGACCCGTACCAGATCGGCTTCTCGCCGGACCGCCGGTGGTTCGTCGCCAACGCGCTGCGGCTGGACCGGGTCGACATCTACGTCGCCGACGGCGACGAACTGCGGCCGGTCAAGCGGGTGCCGGTGGCGCGTACGCCGAGCCACATGGCGTTCACCTCCGACAGCCAGTTCGTTTTCGTCACCCTGCAGGAGAGCGACGAGATCGCCGCGATCCGGCTGTCGGACCAGACCGTGCAGTGGAAGATGAAGGTCGGCAAGCTGCCGGCCGGCATCTGGATGACGCCCGACGAGAAGCACCTGCTGGTCGGCATCATGGGCGAGGACTACGTCGAGGTGATCGACTGGCGCAACCGCACCTCGGTCAAGCGCATCGTCACCGGCAAGGGCGCGCACAACTTCCGCCCGCTCGGCGACGGCCGCCACATCTTCGTCGGCAACCGCGTCGCCGGGACGGTGAGCGTGATCGACCAGCAGACGCTGGAGAAGAAGCACGACATCGTGGTGCCCAACGGTCCCGACTGCATGGAAGTCAGCGCCGACCGCAAGTGGCTTTGGATCACGCAGCGCTTCGGCAAGACGGTGGCGGTGGTCGACATCGAGCAGCGCCGGATCGCCCACACGATCCCGGTCGGCCGCTCGCCGCACGGCGTGTTCTTCATCAATTCCGCGCCCTGGCGCTGAGCTGACGCAGCCGATGGCCCGGCGGTGCATCGACGGCGTGCGCGGGTCGGTCGTCGCCGCGGCAGCGGCCGCAATCGTGCTGGCGGCCAGTGGCGCGGCGGCGCAGCAGTGCCGCGGCCACGTCTACCTGACCCTCGACACCGGCAACATGAGCCAGGCCGAGGAGATCGCGGCCATCCTGCGCCGGCAGGACGTGCGGGCGACGTTCTTCCTCGCCAACGAGAAGACCCCGCGCGGCGACTTTTCCCTCGATCCGTCGTGGTCTGCCTACTGGAAGGCGCGCGCCGAAGAGGGACACGCCTTCGGCAGCCACACGTGGCGGCACGGCCGCCTCATAGCCGACGAGGCGGCCGGCGTGCGCTACCGGCCGCAGTTTGGCGACGGCGCCGGCGCGACCGTCACCCTCACGCCGGCGGCGTTTTGCGGGGAACTGCGCCGGGTCGACGAGGCCTTCGCCGCACTTGCCGGCCGCGGCCTCGACGCCGTTTGGCGCGCGCCGGGCGGCTACACGACGCCGAAGGCGCTCGCCGCGGCCAAGGACTGCGGCTACGCGCACGTGCGCTGGGCCGAGGCCGGATTCCTCGGCGACGAACTGCCGTCCGAGAAGTACCCCAACCGCGAACTGCTGGCACGCGCGCTGCGCGATATCCGCGACGGCGACGTGCTGATGGCGCACCTGGGAATCTGGTCGCGCAAGGACCCCTACGCGCCGATGCTCGAGCCGCTGATCACCGGCCTGAAGGAGCGCGGCCTTTGCTTCCGCACTCTGCGCGAGCACCCCGGCTGCCGGGCGCAGGCGCCGGTCGGTGTGCAACTGGCCGCCTCCGGCGCGGCGGCACGCTAGCCGCCGATGTTCGAGCCGCTTCAGCGCGCCTTCGACGCCGTCCACTCCCGGCTGTTCGAGTCCGTCGTGCAGCCGCTTCTGTTCGCCGTCGGCGGCGCCGGCTGGCTGGAGGAGGCTTATCCGGCCACTGAGTGGTTCCTGCTCGGCGTCGTGCAGGTGGCGCTGCTGTACGCGGTGCTGCGGCCGCTGGAGGCGCTGTATCCGGCCGAGCAGTGGGGTAACCGGCGCGGCACCGGCGTCGACGTCGTCTATACACTGCTGCACCGGCTGGGCGCCTTCTCGCTGCTGGTGTTCGTGCTGCTGCGCCCGCTGGCGGAGTCGGCGACCGCGTGGCTGCGCGCGCACGAGTTCACCCCGTTCAACCTCGACGCGCTTTGGCCGGGCGTCACCGACGTGCCGATCGTCAGTTTCGCGATCTACCTGGTCGCGCTCGACCTGCTCGACTACTGGCTGCACAGGGCGCAGCACCGGTTCCGCTGGTGGTGGGCGCTGCACGCGCTGCACCACTCGCAGCGCAAGATGTCGTTCTGGACCGACGACCGCAACCACCTGCTCGACAGCCTGATCATCGATGCGGTGAAGGCGGCAGTGGCGCTGGCCATCGGCGTGGAGCCGGCGCAGTTCGTTGGCCTGCTGATCGCCGCCCGCGTCGTGCAGAGCGTGCAGCACGCCAACCTGCCGTGGACCTACGGGCCGCTTGGCTACCTGCTGGTGAGCCCGGTGTTCCACCGCGTGCACCACGCGATTGGCGTCGGCCACGAGGGCCGGCGCTACGGCTGCAACTTCGCCGTGCTGTTCCCGGTCTGGGACATCGTCTTCGGCACCGCCGACTACCGCTCGGCCATCGAGCCGACCGGCGTCCGCGACCAGCTGCCGCCGCCGCAGGGCAGCGGCCACGACTACGGCGAGGGTTTCTGGCGGCAGCAGTGGCTGGGGCTGCGGCGGATGGTCGACCCCGCTGCCTGAGCCGGCGGCGATACCATCGCCACTTTCTGATCGAGCGGGGTGGCGATGCAGCGGATCGGCCTGATCATCGT
>JBHJND010000007.1:0-4704 GCA_048497655.1 Caballeronia novacaledonica | reverse complement strand
CAGCTGCCGATCCAGTAGCCGAAGGCGGACAGGAAGCCCGGATAGTCGCCGAAGCCGGCCTTGGCATAGGCGAACACGCCGGCGTCCAGCTCCGGCTTGCGCTCGGCCAGCGCCTGGAACACCCGCGCCAGCATGTACATGCCGGTGCCGGCGATGATCCAGGCGATCACCGCGCCCATCGGCCCGGTGGCGTTGGCGAAGGTGCGTGGCAGCGAGAAGATGCCGGCCCCGACCATGCTGCCCACGACCATCGCGGTCAGCGCCATCCGCGTCATCTTCTGTTCACCGGCCATCTCGGCTCCTTCCCATGTCGGTCTCCAGCGGGGACGTTCAGAAATCCCGGCGCACTGTGATCCAGATCTCGGTCGAGCTGTAGTTCGCGGCGAGGATGTTGCTCTGGTCGCGGACGTACAGGACTTCCGGGTTCAGCGACCAGCCCGGCGAAAACTGCCAGGCGAGCCCGCCGCCGACCTCGTACAGGTTGTCGTTGCGGGTGCCGATGCCGACCAGGCTGTCACCCGGCGCGCCGAGCCGCTCGATGTTGTAGCGGTCGTTCTGCCACCAGAAGAACGCGAAGCCGCCGAGCTTCTCGGTGATCGCGAAGCTCACCGACGGCGACAGGCCGAAGAAATTGGCGTCGCCGTCGGCCCGCTCGGTGTTGAACTCCCGCCCGACCTGGCCGGCAAGCGTGAAGCTCGCCTTGCCGTCGAGAAAGGCGCGCGTCCAGCTGCCCGTCGCCTCGACGATGTTGCGCGTGCGCTCGCGCAGCGGGCCGTTCGGGTAGCGGCGCTGCCGCACCTCCAGCCCGGCGGCGAGCTGGTCGTCGGCAGCGACGCGAAGGCGGTAGTTGCCGTAGGCCCCGAAGTCGTTGCGGTACTGGCCGTCGCCGCGGTAGCTGACGCGGCCGCGCACGCCGGCGGCCCAGTTGGCCTCGCCGACGGTGCGGCTGAAGGCGCCGTTCCAGCGCAGGTCCGAGTCGTTGCGGCGCCCCGGGTTGTCGTAGTCGCGAAAGCGGTAGTCGAGGCTGCCGTCGAGCGCACTGCTGTCGGCCAGCGCGTAGTTCAGGTTGCCGCCGACGCGCGCCGAGAAGAAGGCGTCGTTGTCGGGCCCGCCGCCGCGCGCTCCGGTGCGGTAGTTGCCGTAGCCGGCGATCGCGTAGCCGCTGGCGAGCAGCCGCCGGCCCTGCGCATAGGCCAGCGCCGCTGCGGCGTAGATCTCGGCCTGCGACTGCAGGTCAGCGGGCAGTTCGTCGAAGCGAAGCACGGTCTCGAACTCGATCTTCGCCTGCGCGTAGTCGCCCATCGCCAGATAGGCCCGGCCTAGGCCCAGGTGGGCGCCGACCGAGTCCGGCTGCAGCGCCAGGGCGCGTTCGAACAGCGCCTTCGCCTCCTCGGCGCGTCCGGTGCGCAGCGCTGCCTCGCCCAGCAGCAGGGTCAGTTCGCCATCGGCGCCGGCGGTCGCCTGCAGCGGCCGCAGCACATCGTAAGCCTGCTGGTAGCTGCCTTCTCCGAGCAATTGCCTGGCGCGCGCCAGATCCGCCTCGGCGGCCTGGGCGCAGGTCGAGGCGGCGACCAGCGTCGCCAGAAGCGGCGAGGCCCAGATCCGCGCCGGGCGCGAGGGCACGAGCGCCGGGCTGCGCGATGCCGCACCGGTCCTGCACGCCGGCGGTCCACTCATCATCAAAAACGACTCCCCCACGCGGCGACCCGATCCATCCGGCCGGCGAAGGCAATCTACCAGCGGGGCGGCACGGCGACGCCTCGCGCCGTTGCCCGTTTCTCATCGGGTGATAAATTCCTTTGCGCAATGGCTGGCGAGGTCGAACCGACGAGCCACGGCCGCCCGCTGCACCGCTTCCGCGCACCATGCCGACGACCGCCGACACCCTGATCCAGCGCCTGCCCAGGCGCCTGACGATGCGCGAACTGCGCGTCTTCGTCACGGTGCTCGAGCAGCGCAGCTTCCGCAAGGCGGCGGCGGCCCTGCACCTGACCCAGCCGGCGGTCACCAAGGCCATCGGCAGCCTCGAGGATCTGCTGGGGGCCAGGCTGTTCGACCGGGGGAGCCACGGCGTCGAGCCGACTGTGCACGGGCTCAGCCTGGCGCCGCGCGCCATCGCCATATTCGACGAACTGCGGCGGGCGGCGCAGGAACTGGCGCTCGTGTCGCGCGGCGAGCGAGGCACCCTGCGCGTCGGCATCCTGCCGATGCCGGCCATCCCGTTCCTGCCGGTTGCCGTCAGCAAGCTGGCCGACGACCGGCCGGACGTCTTCGTGTCGGTGGTCGAGGCCCGCGAGTCGGAATTGATGGACCGCCTGTACAAGCGCGACATCGAAGTGGCGATCCTGCGGCTGGCGCTGATCGACCCCGGCGAGGACATGCGGGTCGACCGGCTGTTCGACGAGCGCCTGTGCGTCGTCGCCGCCAAGGAGCACCGGCTGGCGGCGCAGCGGCGGCTGACCTGGCCGCAGCTGCTGTGCGAGCGCTGGGTGATGCCCCCCGCCGACTGCTTCTTCTACGAACACGTGCTTCGCACGCTCGACCGCGCCGGGCTGGCCATGCCGCGCCATGTGATCGAGGCCTTCTCGATCCACATCCAGTTCGGCATGGTGCTGCACGCGGGCATGCTGTCCTTCGGCATGCGCTCGCAGGTCGAATTCGCGCCGGGCAAGGAGTTCCTGGTCCGCCTGCCGTTCGAGCTGCCGTCGCCGCCCTCGCTGGTGGCCGCGGTCTCGCTGCGTTCGCACGAGCCGGGCCCGCTGGCGCAGCAGCTGATCGGCCACATCCGCGCTCTCGCCGGCACGTCCTAGCCGGCTGCGATCGCACCGTCGGGGGCCGCGGGTAGACTGCGCGCCGCGCCTGCCGCGCCGACGTCGCGTCGCCGGCAGCCTGCGCCGAACCGCCCGCTAACCGGAGGCAACGAGATGAGCAATTTCTGGGACACCGTCTGGCTGATGATCTCGACGTTCTTCTTCGTCGCCTACCTGATCATCATGTTCCAGATCGTCGTCGACCTGTTCAGGGACCATGAGCTCGGCGGCGGCTCGAAGGTGCTGTGGGTGATCGGCCTGATCTTCCTGCCGGTGCTGACCGCGATCATCTACATCATCGCCCGCGGCAGCGGCATGACCGCCCGGCAGCGCGCCACCGTGCAGCGCGCGAAGGAAGATACCGAGGCATACATCAAGGGCGTCGCCGGCCGCTCGCCGGCGGCCGACATCGCCGAGGCCAAGGCGCTGCTCGACGCAGGCACGATCACAGCGGCCGAGTTCGACAAGCTCAAGGCCAAGGCGCTGGCCTGAGGCGGCGCAGGACGACCGCAGCGGCGGGCCGATGGCCCACGCCGGGTGGCCGGCGCCGGCTCAAAGCCGGCCGCTTCGCGACAGCAGCACCGCGATCGGCCGCGTGCCGGGGAACTCCGACAGCACGATCGCCAGGATCGCGGTGATCGGCACCGCCAGGAACGCCCCGGGCACGCCCCACAGCTCGGACCACACGGCGAGGCTGACCAGGATGGCGAAGGCGCTGAGGTTCAGCGAACTGCCCATCACGTAGGGATCGAGGAAGTTGCCGATGGCGAACTGCAGCGCGCTCAGCGACAGCAGCATCGTCAGCACCGTGCCGAGGTCCTCGAACTGCACGATCGTCATCAGCACCGGCAAGACCACGCCGAGCACCGAGCCGACGTAGGGCACGAAGTTCAGGAACCCGGCCAGCACCGCCCACAGCGCGGCGAACTCGAGGCCGAAGAATCGCATCACGGCGTAGCTGGCCACGCCCAGCAACACGCTGAGCAGCGTCTTGAGCGCGAGATACGAGCCGATGCGACGGTTGATCGCCTCGATCACCTGGCGGATGCGCGCCACCCGCGCCGGGTCGTCGGAGAGGCTGGCCAGCTTGGCGTCGAAGTGACGCCGCTCGAGCAGCAGGAAGGTGGCGTACAGCAGCACGACGACGAAGGTCACGACGATCGAGCCGACCGACGCCAGCAGCGAGCCGAGCATCCGCTGCAGGTCGATCTGCGCCAGCAGGTCCTGGCGCAGGGTCGCCCAGGTGGGCTCGGTCTCGAAGCCGAAGTACACCGCCATGCGCTGGATCGCAGCCAGCAGCGACTGCTGGTACTGCGGCGCCAGCGCCAGCGCGCGTTCCTTGTTGGCCATCACGAGATAGGCGAACAGGAAGCCGACCAGGCCGATCGCCGCGATCGAGAACAGGTAGCGCAGCTGCAGCGGCAGCGCGCGGCCCAGGGTGGGCACGCGGCCCAGCGCATGGGCCAGGCCGACGATGACGTAGACGATGACGGCGCCGAGCACCGCCGGCACGAAGATCGCCTTGCCCGCGTACAGGACCCAGCCGACGATGAGCAGCAGCACGGTGCCGTACACGAGGGCGCGAAGTCTGTCCATGGACCGGGCGAAGTGCGATTGGCGGCAGCGGCGATGCGGCGGCTGGCCAGTATGCCGGAGGCCCGCGTCATCCGGCGGCGACCGGGCAGCGTCGCGCTTGGCTCGACCATGCGGCAGCGTTGCGCGGCATCCTGCCGGCAGTACCATCGCGTTCCATGCCACGGGCCGGGCCGCCGCGTCGGGCGCATTCGTGCCGACGATCCGGCTGCCGGGCCGACTCTCGGAGAACCCGCAGATGACCCACGAGCCCTGGTCCCGCCGGCCGCGCGCCCTGCCATTCGCCGCGGCGTTGTGGCTC
>JBHJND010000006.1:0-2546 GCA_048497655.1 Caballeronia novacaledonica | reverse complement strand
GCCCTGTGGAGCGAGGTAAAGGAGGAGGCGCCTGCCAACGGCAGGCGCCGGGGGACACGAGCGCAACAGGGCTCCCCGGCGTCTTGACCGCGCGGCGACCTTGGGCCGCGGCAACGGGTCGACGCCGCTCAACCCGTGCTGGGCTTCCAGTCCCGGTCCTTCAACTCGACGATATAGGCGCGCATGTTCGAGCCGCCGATGTTCTCCACCGAGTGCGTTTCCGCCGGTGCGAAGAAGACCGTCCCGGCCGGCGCCTCATCGATCTTGCTCGTGCCGTCCGGAGAGGCAACCTTGACCTTGCCGGCGGTCAGCGACACCGTCACGTGCGCCGGATGAAAGTGCATGCCCTTGCCGCAAACCCCCATGCCGGGGCTGCTGCGGTACTCGAGCACACGCACCTTGTCGTTCTCGAGCACCACTTTGTACGAGCGCGGCTCGGCGCGGGCCGGGTCCTGTGCCGCACTGCCCTCCGCCAGGCCCAGGCCGGCGAGAAGGGCCAGGATCTCGCGACGTCCGGGCATGGTGTTGCCGTCTTCGGTGCTGTTCATGCTCTGCCTCCCTTCAACCGGATGGTCCTGAGGTCACATCTGCCGGAAGCGGTGCGCATAGGCCTCGCTTACCGGCAGCACTTCGGAACGCTGTTTCAGGCGCACTGACAGGTTGCCGCGGTCGTCACGGCGCACGCTGTCGATGGCGTGCACGTTGACGATGGTCGAGCGATGCACCTGCCAGAACACCAGCGGGTCGAGTTCCTCGGCCAGTTCCTTGATCGTCTTCTTGATAAGCGATTCGGAATCCGCCGTCACGACCATCGTGTACTTGCTGTCGGCCTTGAAGTACAGGATGCCGTCGGTGGTGATGATCCGCACTGCCGCGCCGCGCGAGGCGTTTATCCACTGCAGATAGCGCGGCGGCGCAGACTGCGGCCGCGTTTCGCGCGCGGCCGTGGCGGCGAGGTTCACCGGCGGGCCTTCGAGCCGCGACTTCAGCCGCTGCACGGTGACCATCAGCCGCGCGGCGCTGAACGGCTTGAGCACGTAGTCGACGGCGCCGGCCTCGAAGGCTTCCAGCGCATGGCTGTCGAAAGCAGTGATCAGCGCCACGTGGCAACGGCCGGCGATCTGGCGCGCCACTTCGAGCCCGGTCAGCAGCGGCATGTGGATGTCGAGGAAGGCGAGGTCCGGGGCGTGCGCCTCGACCGCGTGCAACGCACCGATGCCGTCGGTCGCGCGCTCGACGATCTGCAACTGCGGCCAGAGCTTGCCGAGCAGGTCGGCGAGTTCGTCAGCGAGCAGCGGCTCGTCTTCGGCCAGGATCGCCGTCGGCCGTCGTCCGGACTCACTGGCGCCCATACGGAATCCTGATCTCGATCCGATGCCCGTCATGTAGCCGTCCGAGCGCGAGTTCGGCGCGCTCCTCGTAAAGATCGGCAAGCACCCGCCGCGCCTGCGCCAGCGCCGCCTCCGGCGGCTCCACCGCCGAGACCAGTGCCAGTTCGCAGCCGCTCTCGCCGACCGAGGCCGACAAGGCAAGCCTTTGCGGCCCGGAAAGATGCGGCAGGATGCCGCCGATCAGCGCCAGGAGAATGCCGGGAGGAAACGGCGCCTCGACGGCGGCTGCCGCGTCGACATCGATCGCGGCGCCCTGGTCGTCGGCCAGCGCCCGCAGCCGGACATAGGCAGCGGCGGCGGCGATCTCCTGTCCGACCGTCGACGTGGCGCTGTGCAGCCTCGGCAGCACGGCGCGCAGGAAGACGATCAGTTCCTCCAGCAGCATCTCCGCCCGTTCCGGCTCCGCCGCATATAGCGCCCGCACCCGTTCGAGCATGCCGAACAGCAGCGCCGGGTCGATCCTCGACTGCAGCATCCGCAGCCGCGCCTCGGAGTGCCGCTGCTGCGCGCCGCGCACCTCCCTCAGCAGGCCGCGCAGCCGCGTCTCGGCCTCACGTTCGAGTTGCGAGCGGTGCAACTGCGCGGCCAGCAGCAGGCCGAGCGGGAACCAAACGGCGGCGACTGCCAGCGGGATCGACGGATCGCTGAAGCTGAATCCCACCTGCCCGAATGAGATCAGATATGGAAAACTGCGTTGGACGACCGCCTGCGCCAGCAGCGCGGTGCCCATCGTCAGCGCTACCAGGCCATGACGGCGCCAGCCGCGCGCCGACCAGCCCGCTGTCAGGCGCGCAACCAAGAGCACGAACAGCGTCATCTTGGCTTCGTTGACCAGGTTGTGGGCGGCGAAGCGCAAGCCGGCCGCAGAGGCGGCGCTGTCGAGCAGCGCGACGACGCCAAGCACGTTCGACAGCCAGACGCCGAGGAACAATGCCAGAACGACGACGCCGTCACGGCGGTCGGGGATCAGCCAGCGCGCCGCGCGTGTCATGGCCGCGGCCGGGGCCCGCATGAGCGCCACGGATCTCGCCACGGGAAGCGTCGCGCTCATCACAGCGCCAGGACCGGCACCGTCGGCACGACGGCCGACCGCAAGGGCAGCACGACGGTCGCGGCGGCGCCCTGCGGCTCGGCCGCCGTCAGCGTCAGCGTCGC
>JBHJND010000005.1:0-4995 GCA_048497655.1 Caballeronia novacaledonica | reverse complement strand
CGGACGAAAGCGTCGAGCCGCCAGTTGTGCACCCGGCTAGTGAACGCGGGCGGCTGGCTTTGGCGCTGCTGCTCTCGCTGCTGGTCCACGCGTCGCTGCTGAGCCTGGTCTTCGGTGGCGAAGGACTCGGGCTTCCCGGCTTCAGCTTGCCTTGGCGGGATCGACGGATCGAGGTGCCCGATCTGCGCGTCGTGCTCGTTCCGGCGCCGGCCCCGGCCGCGCCGCAGGAGAGTCCGCCGGTCGCCGAACCGGTGCCGAAGGCATTGAACGAGCAGCCGGTTGCCGCCGCGTCGGTTGCCCCTGCGCCGCCTCAGCGGGAGAGGGCGGCAGCGATCCCGCCGGCGGCGGCCGAAGCCGCGAGCAGGCAGAGCGCGGCGGTCCCTGCGGAGCCCGCCAAGGCGCCTTCGGCTGCCGAGGCGCGCGAGCAGGCCGCGCCCGCGCCGGCCCCGCCGCCCGCCGCGATCGACCGCGCGCCGTCCGACATGCGCGCGGCAGTCGTAAGTGCCGTCCCGTCGGAGCCGACGCCGGTCACCGTCGAGGCGCCGAGCGGTTCGAGCCCGGAGACCGTGGCGCCGGCCTTTCGCGATACCGGCGAAGGCGCGCGCGACAGGGCGCGGGTGGCTGCGGCAACACTGGAAGCGCAGCGGAAAGCCGAGGCCGCACGCAGCGAAGAAGCCGCCCGCGTCGAGGCTGCGCGACAGGACGCCGAGCGCCGCGAGGCGGCACAAGCGGCGGCGGCACAGCGGGAGGCGCAGCGACAGGAGGCCGCGCGGCTGGAGGAAGCGGCCCGCGTCGAAGTCGCGCGACAGGATGGCGAGCGGCAGCAGGCGGCGCAAGAAGCGGCGGCACAGCGGGAGGCGCAGCGGCAGGAGGCCGCGCGGCAGGAAGAGACGGCCCGTCTAGAGGCTGCGCGTCAGGACGCCGAGCGCCAGCAGGCGGCGCAGGCAGCGGCGGCACAACAGGAAGCGCAACGCCGTGAGGCCGCGCAGCAGGAGGCGCAGCGGCAGGAGACCGCGCGCAAGGAAGAGGCGGCCCGCGCCGAGGCCGCACGACAGGATGCGGAGCGGCGAGAAGCGGCGCGACTGGCGGCGGCACGGCAGGAGGCACAGCGTCAGGAGTCCGCGCGCAGGGAAGAAGCGGCGCGGATCGAGGCCGCGCGACAGGAGGCCGAACGGCAGGAGGCCGCGCGAATCGCAGCGGCGCAGGACGCGCAGCGTCGGGAGGCTGCAAGAGTCGAGGCCGAACGTCGGGAGGCCGCAAGGCTCGAGGCGCAGCGCCAGGAAGCCGCGCGCAAGGAAGAGGCGGCCCGGATCGAGGCCGCGCGCCAGGATGCCGAACGCCGGGAAGCCGCGCGACTGGCGGCGGCACAGCAGGAGGCTCAGCGCCAGGAAGCCGCGCGGTTGGAGGCCGAACGCCGGGAAGCCGCTCGACTCGAGGCGCAGCGTCAGGAGACCGCTCGTCAGGAGGCCGCGCGAGCAGCGGCACAGCAGGAGGCGCAGCGCCAGGAAGCGGCGCGACTCGAGGTCGAACGCCGCGAAGCCGAGCGTCGCCGGGCCGCGCAGGAGGAGACGGAGAAGCGGGAGGCACGGCTGCGGGCGATCGGACGCCAGCTCGACGAGGAAGCAGCCCGGCGCGAAGCGGCAGCGAACGCCGCTCGCCAGGGCCCGACGCTGCCCCCGTCGGCGAGCACCGCGCGTCGGGCCAGGCTGTGGGGACGCGCCGACCCCAACGTCGAACTCGTACGCTACGCCGAGGCGTGGGCAAGGAAGATCCAGTTCAACACGCCGGTCGACACGGTCCGCGAGATCGCGAAGCGGCCTCACACCCATCCGATGGTGACGGTGGCGGTTCGAAGCGACGGATCCGTCGAGTCGGTGACCTTCGTCGCCTCCAGCGGCGTCGCGGAAGTCGACGAAGCGATCAGGCGCATCGTGCACGGCCACGCGAACTACCCGGCGTTCCCGCCTGAACTGGCGCGTGAGTTCGACGTGATCGAGATCCGCCGGACGTGGCAGTTCGACGTGGCAGTCCGCCTGTACTGAGGCGACCGCGACCCGACGCGCAACGATCCCGAGCGCAACGGGCCTGCCTGACCCCGTGAGCTGCCGCTGCGGCCGAACGCGCGGCGGTCTCGCGGTCAACGTGACCGGGTGCTGATCCCGCAGCAGCGGGATGAGTTGTACGTGGGAACCGGGCTTTCCGCGCGCGGTGATGCGCGCGTATGTTCCCGACAAGGCCGCTCAAGAATTTGCGCGGCCGTCACAAGAAACACAAGCACGGGAGGTCGTTCGCACACTCGATTAGCGAGAGAGGTAGCCATGGCACAGATGCGGCGGTTGTATCGGGCGGCGGCGATTTCGCTGCTTGCGGGCCTCGCGGCCCTGCCGGCGATGGGGCGCGACGGCGATGCCGCGCAGGCGCGCCTGGGCACGGTCCACTTCGAGGTCGGCTGCAGCGCCGCTGCGCAGAAGGAGTTCGACCTTGCGATGGCGTACTACCACTCGTTCGCCTGGGAGTTGTACAAGGCGCCCCTCGACCGCGCCCTGGCCGCCGATCCATCGTGCGGCATGGTCCACTGGCTGAACGCGCTGGCGCTGCTCGACAACCCCTTCGGCTGGCCGGTCAACATCCCGCCCAGGGTGCTCGACCAGGCGGCTGCGGCCCTCGAAGCGGCGCGGCGCACCGGCCTGAAGTCGGAGCGCGAGCGCGCCTACGTCGATGCGCTCGGCGCCTTCTTCGGCAACCGCGAGGCGCTCGATCACCGCACGCGCGTCAAGGCGCTCGAAGATGCGATGGGCAAGGTCGCGGCGCAGAATCCGGGCGACAGCGAGGCGACGATCCTCTACGCGCTGATCACGTCGGTCAACTTCGACCCGGCCGACAAGCAGTACCGCAACCAGCTGAAGGCGGCCAGGCTGCTCGAGCCGATCTTCGTTGCGCAGCCCGAGCATCCGGGCGTGGCGCACTACCTGATCCACAGCCTCGACTATCCGCCGCTCGCCAGGGACGGCCTCGACGCGGCGCGCCGCTACGCCAAGATCGCGCCGGACGCCTCGCACGCGCAGCACATGCCGTCGCACATCTTCACCCGCGTCGGCGACTGGCAGGCCTCGGTCGAGGCGAACCGGCGGTCCGCCGAATCGGCGAAGGGCAGCATCCCGAACCGCGTGCACGCCTACGACTACATGGTGTACGCGCACCTGCAGCTGGGCCAGGAAAGGGCTGCCGCCGAGGTGATCGACAGGATGAAGCAGGTGCCGACGAGCAGCGACAACTTCGCCGTCGCCTACGGGTTCGCGGCCATGCCGGCGCGCTATGCGCTCGAGCGTCGCGCGTGGGCCGAGGCGGCCAGCCTGCCGCTGTACCCGGGCGAAGACGCCTACCCGTGGAAGAACCACCCGCAGGCGGTCGCGGTCAACGCCTACGCCCGCGGCATCGGCGCGGCCATGAGCGGCGACGCGGCCGCGGCGCGCAGCGAGGCCGAGCGGCTGATCGCCCTGCGCAACGCGGCGGCCGCGCTGAAGTTCACCTACTGGGTCGAGCAGCTCGACATCCAGGCCGAGGTGGTCAAGGCGCTGGCGGCGATCGCCGCGGGCGATCGCGACGGCGGCGTTTCGCTGCTGCGCAAGGCGGCCGATCGCGAGGACGCGACCGAGAAGCACGTCGTCACGCCGGGGCCGATTGCACCGGCACGCGAGCTGCTCGCCTACGCGCTGCTCGAATCGGGCAACGCCGCCGCGGCGCTGGGCGAGTTCGAGAAGGTGATGAAGAAGGAGCCGAACCGCTATCGCACGGTCGCCGGCGCAGCCGCGGCGGCGCTGCGCGCCAACGCTCCCGCCAAGGCGCAGCGCTACTCGGCGCGCGTGTTGATCATGGCGGCGCGCGCCGACGCCCCGACGCGCGCGGCCGTCGAGCCGCCGCGCCCGCCTGGGCACTGACCGTCACGCCGGGCGGGTCGCCGCGCCACTGACCGGCGCGCCCGCTCGCTGATTCGCACATTCCGCCTTGCCGCGTCGCGGGCGCACTGGCTGTGCGCGCTGTGCGCCGCGGCGCATCGACCGTCGGCGCGATTGCCGATGGCGCGGCGCGCCGCTAGCGTGCGGTGCCATCGTCCAGCCGGAGCCCGCCATGGCTGACCGCAGCAAGCGCGTGCGCAACGTCCGCCCCGACGCGCTCGACTTCCGCGACCTGCCTTTCCGTCCCAACGTGGCGGTGGCGCCGCAGCCGCGGCTGTTTCCGTCGGCCCGCCTGCCGGTTAAGGACCAGGGCGGGACCAACGCCTGCACCGGCTTCGCGCTGGCACGGGTGGTCGAGCACCTGCTGCGCCGCGCGCGGCGCCCGTCGGCCGCCGTGTCGCCGTACATGCTGTACTCGATGGCGCGCCGCTACGACGAGTTCCCGGGCTCGAAGGACGAGGGCTCCAGCCTGCGCGGCGCACTGAAGGGCTGGTTCAAGCACGGTGTCTGTGCCGACGCGATGTGGCGAACCGGCGTCGAGATGCCACCGGTTCCGGCCGACCCGAAGAAGGACTGGTGGCTGGAGGCGGTCAACCGGCCGCTCGGCGCGTACTACCGCATCGCCACCCGCTCGATCGCCGACATCCACTGCGCGCTGAACGAGGTTGGCGTGGTGTTCGCCAGCGCGGCCTGCCATGCCGGCTGGGACGAGGGCACCGGCCTGCGGCAGCCGAAGGCGGCGCCGCGTTCGTTCCGCAGCCCGGTGTGGGCGATCCCGCAGCGGAAGACCCGGCCGGAAGACAGCGGGCACGCCTTCGCTCTGGTCGGCTACGACGAGCGCGGCTTCCTGCTGCAGAACTCCTGGGGCGAGGGCTGGGGCACGCGCGGCTACGCGATCCTCGCCTACGACGACTGGCTGGAAAACGCCATGGACTGCTGGGTGGCGCAGCTCGGCGTGGTGACCGAGGAGCACCGGGCGATCGCCCGCGCCGCCTCGCTGCGCACCGACCCCGGCGGCCGCGTCGAGCTGGCCGCCGGC
>JBHJND010000004.1:0-5981 GCA_048497655.1 Caballeronia novacaledonica | reverse complement strand
CTCGTCGCTGGAGACGATCCGCCACATGGTCGCCTCGGGGCTGGGCATCACCGTGCTGCCGATGAGCTCGATCCCGGAGAAGGTGCCGCGCGACTCGCTGATAGCCTACCTGCCGTTCAGGAAACCGGTGCCCGAGCGGCGTGTCGTGCTGGCGTGGCGCAAGAGCTTCACCCGCGGCGCGGCGATCGAGGCGTTGCGCCGGGCGATCATGAAATGCCCGCTGCACGGCGCCGCGATGCTCGACCTGCCGGCCGAGCCATCGTAGGAAGCTATCGGCTCACTCGGAAATCGCAATTGGCCGGCGCGGCGACCGGCCGCTAGCATTCGTTTTTGGGTCGAATCCCGCTCAGGAGAATCCGCATGGCCAAGAAGAAGTCCGACGTCTCGTCCGCGGCCTCGGCGCCGGCAATCGACATCGGCATCGACGCCAGGGACCGCGAGAAGGTCGCCCAAGCGCTTTCGCGCCTGCTGGCCGACACCTACGGCCTGTACCTGAAGACGCACAACTTCCACTGGAACGTCGAGGGGCCGATGTTCAACACGCTGCACCAGATGTTCATGGTGCAGTACACGGAACTGTGGACCGCGCTCGACGAGATCGCCGAGCGGATCCGCTCGCTCGGCTACCCGGCGCCGGGCAGCTACAAGGCATTTGCGAGGCTCAGTTCGATCGAGGACGCCGAGGGCGTGCCGGAGGCGATGGCGATGGTGCGCGAGCTGGTCAAGGGCCACGAGGCGGTCGCCCGCACCGCCCGCGCCGCCTTCGCCCCGGCCGAGAAAGCCGGCGACGAGTCCTCCGCCGACCTGCTCACGCAGAGGCTGCAGGTCCATGAAAAGACTGCTTGGATGCTCAGGAGCCTACTGAAGTAGGCTCCTGAGCAGGTCTCTCCAAGCAGTCTTTCGGCGAGGCTAACTTCGCGCAGCGAAGTTAAGGCACGCGCGGACGCGCGTGCCGGCCGAAGCCAAAAGACGGCGTGGATGCTGCGCAGCCTGCTGAAGTAATCAGTTGGCGTCGATCCGGCGCGTCGTCGCCGGGTCGAACCAGTGCACGGCGCCGGCATCGAAGCCCAGCGTGATCGAGCCGCCGGCAGCCGGCGCGAGGTCCTCCGCGGTGCGCAGCACCAGCGGCTGCGTCCCAAGCGAGCAGTGCACCAGGTGGTCGGCGCCGAGCGCCTCGGCCATCTCGACGCCGACCCGCAGCTGGCCGCCGCCGGCGCGCAGCTGCTCCGGGCGCACGCCGAGCAGCACCTCGCGGCCGGCCAGCGGGGCAACCGGCACCGGCAGGCGGACGGCTTCGCCTTCGGCCTGCAGTTCGGCGCCGTCGGCGCTCAGCCGGCCGGCGATCAGGTTCATCGGCGGCGAGCCGATGAAGCCGGCGACGAAGGTCGTCTGCGGCCGGTCGTAGATCTCGCGCGGCGTGCCGATCTGCTCGGCGCGGCCGGCGTTCATCACGATGATCCGCTGGCCGAGCGTCATCGCCTCGACCTGGTCGTGCGTGACGTACAGCGAGGTGACGCCGAGCCGGCGGTGCAGCTTCTGCAGTTCCAGCCGCATCTGCACGCGCAGCTTGGCGTCGAGGTTCGACAGCGGCTCGTCGAACAGGAACACCTTCGGGTGGCGCACGATGGCGCGGCCCATCGCCACCCGCTGCCGCTGGCCGCCGGAGAGCTGGCGCGGCTTGCGGTCGAGCAGTGCCTCGAGCTCGAGGATCCGGGCCGCCTCGCGCACGCGGCCGTCGATTTCCTCGCGGCTCATGCCGCGGATCTTCAGCCCGTAGGCCATGTTGTCGTACACCCGCATGTGCGGGTACAGCGCGTAGTTCTGGAACACCATCGCGATGTCGCGATCCTTCGGCTCCAGGTCGTTGACCACCCGGCCGCCGATGACGATCTCGCCGCCGGTGACCTCCTCCAGCCCGGCCACCATGCGCAGCAGCGTGCTCTTGCCGCAGCCGCTCGGGCCGACGATGACGACGAACTCGCCCTTCTCGACGCAGATCGACACGCCGTGCACGACGGCGGCCTTGCCGAAGCTCTTGCGGACGTCGCGGATCTCGAGGGTGGCCATGCGCTGCGCCTATTTCTCCGTGTCGACCAGGCCCTTGACGAACCACTTCTGCATCAGGACCACCACGATCGCCGGCGGCAGCATGGCCAGGATCGCGGTGGCCATCACCAGGTTCCAGCCGACCGCCGCGTCGCCGCCGGCGATCATCCGCTTGATGCCGATCACCACCGGGTACATGTCCTCGCTGGTGGTCACCAGCAGCGGCCACAGGTACTGGTTCCAGCCGTAGATGAACTGGATCACGAACAGCGCCGCGATGCTGGTCTTCGACAGCGGCAGCAGCACGTCGCGGAAGAAGCGCATCGGCCCGGCGCCGTCGATGCGCGCCGCCTCGACCAGCTCGTCGGGCACGGTCAGGAAGAACTGGCGGAACAGGAAGGTGGCGGTGGCCGAGGCGATCAGCGGCACCGTCAGGCCGGCGTAGGAGTTCAGCATGCCGAGGTCGGAGACCACCTTGTAGGTCGGCCCGATACGCACCTCGACCGGCAGCATCAGCGTCACGAAGATCGCCCAGAAGCACAGTTCGCGCAGCGGAAAGCGGAAGTAGACGACCGCGAAGGCCGACAGCAGCGAGATGGCGATCTTGCCGAAAGTGATCACCAGCGCCGAGACGAGGCTGACCATCATCATGCGGCCGACCGGCGCGTTGGAGCCGGCGCCCTCGCCGGTGCCGGTCAGCGCGGCGGTGTAGTTCTCGACCAGGTGGGGGCCGGGCAGCAGCGGCATTGGCGCCTGCACGATCTCCTGCGCGGTGTGGGTGGAGGCGACGAAGGTCAGGTAGATCGGGAAGGCGACGATCGCCACGCCCAGAGCCAGCACCAGGTGCGCGAGGACGGCGAGGGAAGGGCGGCGTTCGACCATCGCGGCGCGCGGCTCAGTACTGGACCTTCTTCTCGACGAAGCGGAACTGCACGACGGTCAGCGCGATCACGATCACCATCAGCACCACCGACTGCGCCGCCGAGCCGCCGAGGTCGAGCGCCTTGAAGCCGTCGTAGTACACCTTGTAGACGAGGATCGCCGTCGCCTTGCCCGGCCCGCCCTGGGTGGCGGCATCGACGATGGCGAAGGTGTCGAAGAAGGCGTAGACGATGTTGATCACCAGCAGGAAGAAGGTGGTCGGCGACAGCATCGGGAACTGGACCGACCAGAAGCGGCGCCACGGGCCAGCGCCGTCGATGGCCGCCGCCTCGATCAGCGACTTGGGTATCGACTGCAGGCCGGCGAGGAAGAAGAGGAAGTTGTAGGAAATCTGCTTCCACACCGCCGCCATGACGATCAGCGCCATCGCCTCGCGGGCGTCGAGCAGGTGGTTCCAGTCCCAGCCGACCTCGCGCAGCGCCCAGGCGACCACGCCCACCCCGGGCGAGAACATGAAGACCCAGAGCACGCCGGCAACCGCCGGCGCCACCGCATACGGCCAGATCAGCAGGGTCTTGTAGAACATCGCGCCGCGCGCCACGCGGTCGGCGAACACCGCCAGCAGCAGCGAGATCGCGATGCCGAAGCCGGCCACCAGCAGCGAGAAGACGGCCGTCGTCTGGAACGACTCCAGGTAAGACTCGTCGGCGAACAGGACGCGGAAGTTCTCCAGGCCGACCCACTCGGTCGACATGCCGAAGGGGTCCTGCTGCTGCAGCGACTGCAGCAGCGCCTGGCTCGCCGGCCAGAAGAAGAACACGCCGATGATCGCCAGCTGCGGCGCCAGCAGCGCCCACGGCAGCCAGCGGGAGCGGAAGCGGACGCGCTTTTCCATCGCGGCTGCGCGATCAGTGCGCCGCGATCGGCTGCTCGCGCCTGCCGAAGCGGCGCGGGCGGCGGATCACGGTGTGCCGGCCATCGGTCACGCAGCTAGAAGCTGCTGGTCTTCTGGAACCGCTCCAGCTGCTCGTTGCCGCGCTTGATCGCGTCCTCGAGCGCCTGCTTCGGCGCCTTCTTGCCGGTCCAGATCTGCTCCGTCTCCTCGTCGATGATGGTGCGGATCTGCACGAAGTTGCCGAGCCGGATGCCGCGCGACTTGTCGGTGACCTTGCGGATCATCTGCGTCACCGCCACGTCGGTGCCGGGGTTCTCCTTGTAGAAGCCCGACTTCTCGGTCAGCTGGAAGGCGGCCATGGTGATCGGCAGGTAGCCGGTGCGCTTGTGGCTGGCCGACTGCACCTCGGGGTCGGACAGGAAGCGGAAGAACGCCGCCACGCCCTTGTATTCGGCCGGCTTCTTGCCGGCCATCACCCACAGGCTGGCGCCTCCGATCACGGTGTTCTGCGGCGCGCCGGCCACGTCCGGGTAGTACGGCAGCGGCGCGATGCCGTAGGCGAACTTGGCCTCCTTCGACACCCGCGAGTACAGGCCCGAGGAGCCGGTCATCATCGCGCACTCGCCCGACGGGAACGACACGTCGGCCGCGTTGGCGCGGCCCTTGTAGACGAACAGGCCCTGCTTGGACATGTTGGCCAGGTTCTCGAAGTGGCGCACGTGCAGCGGCGAGTTGAACGCCAGCCGCGCGCCGGTGCCGCCGAAGCCGTTGTTCTGCGTCGCGAACAGCGTGTTGTGCCAGGCGGAGAAGCTCTCCAACTGCGTCCAGCTGATCCAGCTGGTGGTGAACGGGCACTTGTGGCCGGCGGCCTTCAGCTTGGCGGCGGCCAGCGCGACCTCGGGCCAGGTGGCCGGCGCCTTGTTCGGGTCGATGCCGGCGGCCTTGAAGGCGTCCTTGTTGTAGTAGAAGACGGTCGTCGAGCTGTTGAACGGGAAGCTCAGCATCTGGCCGTTCGGCGCGGTGTAGTAGCCGCTGACCGCCGAGATGTAGACGCTCGGGTCGAACTTGGCGCCGCCCTCGCGCATCACTTCCGCCACCGGCCTGATCGCGCCCTTGGATGCCATCATGGTCGCCGTGCCGACCTCGAAGACCTGCAGGACGTGCGGCGCGTTGCCGGCGCGGAAGGCGGCGATCGCCGCGGTCATCGACTCGTCGTAGGTGCCCTTGTAGGTCGGCACCACGCGGTACTCCTTCTGGCTTTCGTTGAACTGCTTGGCGAGGTCGTTGACCCACTGGCCGAGCGGTCCGCTCATCGCGTGCCACCACTGGATTTCGGTCTGTGCGTTCGCTGTCGGCGCGGCTGCGATCGCCACGGCGGCTGCGATTGCCGCGACAACACGTTTGCGTAGCATGGGTGTCTCCTCTGGTGAACCCGACTCGTTCTGCCCGGCCGTGGCTGGGTTGCTACGATACTTTGGTCGGCCGGGGGGCGCCAAGCCATGCCGTGCCGCGTGGTCATGACATTGCTCAAACGATGGCCGTTCCCCGACGACTGCTGCTGTACGCGCGGCTGATCCGGTTCGACAAGCCGGTCGGCACGCTGCTGCTGCTGTGGCCGACGCTGACGGCGCTGTGGATCGCCGCCGAAGGCGCGCCGGGGGCGCTGCTGCTGGCGATCTTCTGCCTCGGCACGCTGTTCATGCGCTCGGCCGGCTGCGCGGTGAACGACGTGTTCGACCGCGACTTCGACGGCCACGTCGAGCGCACGGCCGATCGCGTGGTGGCCAGCGGCCTGGTAACGGCCGGCGAGGCATGGGCGGTGGGCGTGGCGCTGATGGCCGCCGCGGCGCTGCTGCTGGTTCTGCTGAACGCGCTGACCTTCCGGCTGGCGGTGGCCGGCGCGCTGGTGGCGCTCGCCTACCCGCTGTTCAAGCGCTTCTTTCCGCTGCCGCAGGCGTGGCTGGCGATCGCCTTCTCGTTCGGCATCCCGATGGCCTTCGCCGCGGTGCGCGGCGATGTGCCGGTGGTCGGCTGGTGGCTGTTCGCCGCCAACCTGTTCTGGGTGGTCGCCTACGACACCGAGTACGCGATGGTCGACCGCGACGACGACCTGCGCATCGGCCTGCGCTCCTCGGCGATCCTGTTCGGCCGCGCCGAC
>JBHJND010000003.1:0-2176 GCA_048497655.1 Caballeronia novacaledonica | reverse complement strand
GCTAGAACCAGCCCGATCCGGCCGCGCGGCGCTCGACGTCGCGGATGCGATGCTCGAGGTCGACCAGATCGGACGACTGCGACAGGTAACGGTCGACCTCGCGCATGTCGGCCATGTGGCTGCGATGCTCGTACCAGGACGCGAGCTTGGGAAAGAACCCGCGCATGGCCTCGGCACGGCGCTCGCTGACATCGCGCGAAACGGCCGGTTGGACGATCATCGGCCGGACGCCGGCGCCATTGCCGCACTGGACCTGTACGCGCCGGATCAAGCGGGCGGCCTCCTGCCGGCGCCGCTCGACGACTCGCTCGCCGCCGCGGCGGACCGCGCCGACGACCGACCGCCAAAGCTTGCCGGCCTGGTCGGCGCCGACCTGCGCCACATCGGCGACGGTCACCTCGCCAAGGCGGGGGTTGTGGCTGCCGAAGGTGTAGCCATCCTGCAACAGGGAGAGGGTGTCGAGCGCCTGGATTCTTGGCGTTACTGAACGGAGTTGCATGTTGCCTTCCTTTACTAATCAGCCGGTTGCACGACTTTGTGCACCGCACTTAGCCAATCTATGGCCATTAGAGCGGCAAATAAAATCGTCATTTCAGATGCTTGCGATCGGCCCAACCGATCGCCGGCGGGGCTAGATTGGCGCATCGCAACATGCGGCCGGCAAAGTTTCGGCCCATCAGGGACTTATGGAGCTGTACCAGCTGAAGACGTTCGTCGCCGTGGCCGAGGAGGGGCACCTCACCCGTGCCGCCGAGCGGCTGCACGTCAGCCAGCCGGCGGTAAGCGGGCAGATCAAGGCACTCGAGCAGGAATTCGATGTGCGCCTGTTCGAGCGCTCGCCGACCGGCATGGCGCTGACGGTCGCAGGCCGGGAGTTGCTTGCCGCGGCTGAGCGAGTGCTTACTGCCGCGGAGGAGATGAAGCAGAGCGCACGGCGCCTGACGGGCGGAATTGCCGGCGTGCTTCGCCTCGGCACCGTCAGCAACCCGGCATCGATCCGGCTGGGCGACCTGCTCGCCGCGGCCGTCGAGCGCCATCCCAAGCTGCAGCTCGAACTGCAGCACGAGGTCTCCGGCGCGGCGCTGGAGGCCGTGCGCGAGGGCCGGCTCGACGCCAGCTTCTATTTCGGCGACGCCCCGGGACGCGACTTCACGGCACTGCAGCTGCGCGGGTACGTCTACTGCGTGGCCGCGCCCGTCGCCTGGAGGAAGCAGATCGCAGCCGCCGACTGGGCGGAGATCGCCGCCCTTCCCTGGATCCTGACCCCGGCGATCAGTACGCACAACCGGCTGGTGACGCGGCTGTTCGAGCAGCAGGGCATCGAGCCGCCGCAGAGCCGCGTCGAGGCCGACCAGGAGTCGGTGATCGAGACCCTGGTCGTCTCCGGCGTCGGCGTCTCGCTTCTGCGCGAGGAACTTGCGCTCGAACGCGCCGCCGCCGGTGAAGTGTGCATCTGGGACAAGGCGCGGCTGAACACGACGCTGTGGTTCGTCTGCGCGGCCGGGCGCGAGGAAGACCCGCTGCTCAAGGCGCTGCTGCGGCTGGTGCGAGAGACCTGGCAGCTGCCGGCACCAAGGCCGGCCGTCGCGCTGGCCTGCTAGAAGGACCGGCGGCGGGGTTACGCGCCCCGGGGGCGGCGGCTAAGCTCGCGGTCTGCGACCCTCGCGGCCGCATCCCGCGGAGCCTGCGCCATGACCGACCTGTCCGAGATCAAGAAGCTGGCCTCCTACCGCCCGACGCACAAGGTGCGCTTCGTGACGGCGGCCGCGCTGTTCGACGGCCACGACGCCAGCATCAACATCATGCGGCGCATCCTGCAGAGCATGGGCGCCGAGGTGATCCACCTGGGCCACAACCGCTCGGTCGAGGAGATCGTCGCCGCGGCGCTGCAGGAGGACGTGCAGGGCATCGCCGTGTCCAGCTACCAGGGCGGCCACGTCGAGTTCTTCAAGTACATGGTCGACCTGCTGCGCGAGCGGGGCGGTGCCAACATCAAGGTCTACGGCGGCGGCGGCGGCGTGATCGTGCCGGCCGAGATCAAGGAGCTTCAGGACTACGGCGTCGCCCGCATCTTTTCGCCCGAGGACGGGCAGAAGATGGGGCTGGCGGGAATGATCGGCTCGATGGTCGCCGCCTGCGACACCGACCTGTCGCCGCTGGCGCCGAAGTCGATCGA
>JBHJND010000002.1:0-2667 GCA_048497655.1 Caballeronia novacaledonica | reverse complement strand
TCCGTGAGGGGAGCCCGGCGCTCCTCGCCGGGCGAGCCGATCACCGCGCCGCGCGCGGGTGGCGCGTGACGCCGAGACCCCCGCGCTCGACTTCCGCGAGCTGGCCGCTTCGGCGCGCACCGTGCGGGACCTGTTCCCGGTCATGCGCGCGGCGACGATCAACCGCGGCTGGGCCGGCATCGAGGCGCGCATGCCCGACGACATCCCGGTGATCGGGCCGAGTTCGACCATGCCGAACGCGTATCACGCCTTCGGCTTCTCGGCGCACGGCTTCGAGCTGGCGCCGATCGTCGGCCGCATCCTCGCCGAGTTGATCACGACCGGCCGGACCGGCCTGCCGATCGCGCCATTCTCGATCACCCGCTTCGGGCCTGCCGCCGCATCGGCGTGACGGCGAGGCGCCGAAGCCAGTGGGTGTCACCAGCGCGTACGCTTGCCAAGGATGCCCATGCTCTACGACCCGGACCGCCACGAGCCGCTGCATCCCGCCGATGCAGACGGATGGGACGAGGCCCGCGCGCGCGCCTGCATCGCCGCCATCGTGCGCGACACCGAGGCGCAGTTCAGCCCGCAGCGCGGCTGGCCCACGCACCCGCTGGACGCCGAGCCCGGGGACGACCTGCAGGCCGGCAACCCGTCGCTGTACTTCGGCGCCTGCGGCGTGCTGTGGGCGTTGCACTACCTGCGCTCGGCGGGCGCGGCCGAGCTGCAGCGCGAGTGGCCCGTCGATGCCGCCTGGCTCGTGCAGAGCACCCGCGAGTGGCTGAAGGACGACGCCGAGCGCGAACGCGCCGCCTACCTGATGGGCGAGACGCCGGTGCGGCTGCTGGAGCACGCGCAGACCGGCAGCGCCGCGGCGGCCGACCGCCTGGCCGAATTGATCGAGGGCAACACGGACCACCCGGCGCGGGAGCTGATGTGGGGCGCTCCCGGCACGCTGCTGGCGGCGCTGTTCATGCACCAGCGCACCGGGCAGGAGCGCTTCGCCGAACTGTTCCGCCGCACGGCAGCGGTGCTCTGGTCCCGGCTCGAGTGGTCCGAGGCCTACGGCTGCCGCTACTGGACGCAGCAACTCTACGGCCAGGTCTCCACCTACATGGATGCCGTGCATGGCTTCGTCGGGACGGCGCTGCCGCTGATCCGCGGCCGCCACCTGCTGGCCGCGCACGACTGGGCGCGATGGCAGGAGTGCATCGCCACCAGCGTGCGACGCTCGGCCACCGTGGAGGAACCCGAGGGCAGGCAGCGCGGTCAGGTCAACTGGATCCCCTGGCTGGTTCTCGATGCCTCGCAGCGCGAGCGCTGGAACGCCAGTCCGCGCTGGCTGATGCAGTACTGCCACGGCTCGCCCGGCTTCGTCATCAACCTGGCCGGCTTCCCCGGTGCCGAGCTCGATGCGCTGCTGCTCCTCGCCGGCGAGACCACGTGGGCCGCCGGGCCGCTGAAGAAGGGCTCGAACCTCTGCCATGGGACCGGCGGCAACGGCTACGCGTTCCTGAAGCTGTTCGGGCGCACGGGCGATGCGCGGTGGCTGCAGCGCTCGCGCGCCTTTGCCATGCACGGCATCCGCCAGACCGAGGCTCATGCGCATCGGTACGGCCGCCTGCGCTATTCGCTGTGGACCGGCGACCCGGGCTTTGCCGTGTACCTGTGGGACTGCATCCGCGGCGACGCGGCGTTTCCGACGCTCGACGTCTTCTGAAGGGCGGCATTGCGGCAGCTCACATCGACAGCGACCCCTCGCGGAAGTCGGTGCGGTCGAGCCAGACGTTGACCAGCACCGGTGTCCCGCCGCGCGCGATCTCGCGCGCCTGCGCCAGCGCGGCAGGCACGTCGGCCGTCTTCTTCACCACCAGCCCCGCCGCGCCGAAGCCCTCGACGACGCGGTGGTAGTCGCTGCGCGCCAGCACCGTGCCGACGTCGTCGTGCAGCAGCTTGACCTGCTCGCGGGCGATCTGCGACCAGCAGGCGTCGTTGCCGACCACCGCGATCACCGGCACGCCGTGGCGGACGAAGGTGTCGAACTCGGCCAGCCCGTAGCCGCTGGCGCCGTCGCCCCAGATCAGCCAGACCTCCGACTCCGGCCGCCGCAGCTTCGCGCCCAGCGCGAAGCCGGCGCCAACGCCGAGCGTGCCGAAAGCGCCGGGGTCGAGCCACGCCAGCGGCCCGCGCGGCCGCACGATGTAAGAGGCGGTGGCGACGAAGTCGCCACCGTCGGCGACCATCACCGCGTCGTCGCCGGCCGCGGCGTCGAGCGCGCGGAAGAAGGCGATCGGGTTGACGTGCTCGCCGGCGACCGCCGCCTGCGCGTCGATCTCCTGCTCGCGCGCCGCCTCCCGCGCGCGAAGCCCGGCGATCCACTCCGGCCGCTGCGCGCGCTCGCTCAACTGCGCAGCGAGCGCGACCAGCGTCAGCCCGGCATCGCCGATCGCGGCGATGTCCGGCCGCCGGTTCAGCCGCGCGTCGGCACGGCTACGGTTGGCGGCGATCAGCCTCGCGCTGCGCCGCACGTGCTTGCCGTAGTCGAGGCGGAAGTCACAGGGCACGCCGGCGAGCAGCACGCAATCGGCCTCGCGCAGCGCGTTGCGGCGGGCGTGGCGCATCTGCAGCGGATGGTCGCGGCCGAGCAGCCCGCGCGCCATGCCGGACAGGTACACCGGGATGCCG
>JBHJND010000001.1:0-2702 GCA_048497655.1 Caballeronia novacaledonica | reverse complement strand
GCCGGCAACGCGGTGGCATTTCGCCTGGCGTCGATACCCGCGGCGCGCACGGTCGCCACTCGGCTGGCCGGGGTAGCGCTGCTCGGCTTCGGCATCAAGCTGGCGCTGGACAACCGCTGAGGCCGCGTCGCGGCGCCGGCTGGCCGTCAACTCACGTTCGGGCTCGACATGACTGATCTCGGGGCGGTGGTCTTCGACGTCTTCGGCACGGTGGTCGACTGGCGCGAGGGCGTCGCGCGCGAGCTGCGCGCCTTCTTCGACCGGCACGGCGCCGGTGCGGCGGACGCCTACGCCGCGGCCGATGCATGGCGGCGGCGCTACCAGCCGGCGATGCAGGAGTGCCGGTCGGGTCGCCGTCTGTTCACCCGGCTCGACGTTCTGCACCGGGAGAACCTCGACGCGGTGCTGCGCGAGTGCGGCATCGACCCCGGCGCGGTCGCGGGCGGCGAGCTCGACCAGCTGAACTTCGCCTGGCACCGCCTCGACCCGTGGCCGGATGCGATCGAGGGGTTGACGCGGCTGAAGCGCCGCTACGCCATCGCGCCGCTGTCCAACGGCAACGTGGCGCTGCTGCTGGACATGGCCAGGCGCGCCGGGCTGCCGTGGGACGCCATCCTCGGCGCCGAGGTGGCCCGCGCCTACAAGCCGCAACCGGAGGCCTATATGCGCACCGCCGACATCCTCGGCCTGCAGCCCGGCGAGGTCTGCCTGGTCGCCGCGCACAACGACGACCTCGCGGCGGCGCGGGCCTGCGGCCTGCAGACGGCCTTCGTGCCGCGGCCGCGCGAGCACGGGCCGGGGCAGGTCACCGACCTGAAGCCGGAAGGGCCGTGGGATGTCGTCGCCGCGGACTTCCTCGACCTGGCGGACCGGCTCGGCTGCTGAGGCGCTGCCGGGCAGCGCGAGTGCCCGGCCGCCGGCCGCCTTATCCTTGCCGCCATGTACGCGCAGCACTTCGGCCTGAAGCAGGCGCCGTTCTCGATCGCGCCGGACCCCCGCTACCTCTACATGAGCGAGCGGCACCGCGAGGCGCTGGCGCACCTGCTGTACGGGGTGCGCGGCGGCGAGGGCGGCTTCGTCGTGCTCACCGGCGAGATCGGCGCCGGCAAGACCACCGTCTGCCGCTGCTTCCTCGAGCAGATCCCCGAGCGCTGCAACGTCGCCTACATCTTCAATCCCAAGCTCACTGTCGAGGAGCTGCTGCGCACCATCTGCGCCGAGTTCCACATCGCCGCCGCGCACGAAGGCCCGGGCGCGGCCACCGTCAAGGACCACGTCGACGCGCTGAACGAGTACCTGCTGCGCACCCACGCGGCGGGGCAGAACTGCGTGCTGATCATCGACGAGGCGCAGAACCTGTCGGCCGACGTGCTCGAGCAGCTGCGCCTGCTGACCAACCTCGAGACCAGCGAGCGCAAGCTGCTGCAGATCGTGCTGATCGGCCAGCCGGAACTGCGCGCGCTGCTGGCGCGGCCGGAGATGCAGCAGCTGGCGCAGCGGGTGATCGCCCGCTACCACCTCGACGCGCTCGGCGAGGCCGAGACCGCCAAGTACGTCGGCCACCGGCTGTCGATCGCCGGCCTGAACGGACCGATGCCGTTCGACCGCGGCGCCGTGCGGCGCATCTATCACCACTCGCGCGGCGTGCCCCGGCGCATCAACCTGCTCGCCGACCGCGCGCTGCTCGGCGCGTATGCCAAGGGCAGCGCCCGCGTCGATTCGGGGATCGTCGAGGCGGCGGCAAGGGAAGTCTTCGACGCGCCGAAGCAGGCGGCCAGCGGCGGCGCCGGGCTGCCGCGTGCGGCGCTGGTCGGCCTGGGACTGGTCGCCGGCGCCGTGCTGGTGGGCGCGGCGCTGCTGGCGATCGACCGTGGCGGGCGCAGCGCGGCCAAGGCCGACATCGCGTCGGTTGCCAGCGCAGCTCCTGCCCCTGCCGCGCAGGCAGCGGCGCCGCCGGCGGCAGTCCCGCTTCAGCCTGCGCCCGCCGAAGCTGCGCCGGTGGCCGCGGAGGCACCGGCGCTGAAGGACGCGTCGCCCGCCGCGGCACCGTTCGACCTGGCCACCGGCTTCGAGTCGCTGCTGGGCGCCGAGAACGAGGCGTGGCGCGAACTGGCGGGTGCGTGGAAGATCGACCTCGGCAGCGGTGAGCCGTGCCTGGCGGCGCGCCGGCACAACGTGCAGTGCTTCCGCACCGCCAGGAGCACGCTGGCGCTGATCAGGCAGCTCGACCGCCCCGGCGTGCTGACGCTGCGCGACGCCTACAACCGGGCTGCCTACGTCATGCTCGCCGGACTGTCGGGCGACGCCGCGATCGTCGTGGTCGACGGCGCCGCGCGCTCGGTGCCGCTGCTGGCGCTGGCCGATTACTGGCGCGGCGAGTTCGCCACCTTCTGGCGCGCACCGCCGGACTACGCGGGCGCGATCGTCGACCGCCGTTCGGGGCCGGCAGCCAGCTGGCTGGCAACGCAGCTGGCGGCCGTGCGCGGCGATTCGCGGCCGGTCGGCGCCGGCTTCGACGATGCGGCGCTGAAAGGCTGGATCCACACCTTCCAGCTGACGCAGGGGCTGCCTTCGGATGGCGTTGCCGGCCCGGTCACGCTGATGCAGCTGAACCGCGCCGTCGGCGTCGACGAGCCGCGCCTGCAGGCGGAGAACTGACCGCGTGTCGCTGATCCTCGACGCCCTGCGGCGGGCCGATTCCG